>CAZXTV010000113.1:0-6498 GCA_964643705.1 uncultured Arenimonas sp.
CGCGACCTGCTGGTCGTAGACGTCGTCGGCGCGACGGCCCAGGTAGACCACGCCCATGCCGCCCGATTCGAGCGGCTTGAGCAGCTCGTAGGCGACAAGGCGTTCACCGACCTTGGGGAATTCGGGCGGCAGCGGGTCTTCGGCCACGGCCGTTTCTTCCAGGAAGCCGCTGGCCTCCCGATCGGCGTCGAGCAGGCGCAGCACCCGGTCGCGCACTTCCTCGTCGAGGTCCTGGTCGGCGAGCCACGGCTTCCGGGACCCGGGTTTCTGGGCCAGGGCCCGTTCGAACCACTGCAGCACCTGCACTTCCATGGACGTCTTCATCGGTTCCCCCCGGCCACCCTGTGCGGCCCGACGTTAGCAGAAGGCGCAAAACAGGGCCGGAGTGGCTCAGCTAGACTCTGCCGGCATGGCCCGGGACATCACTGCACTGCTTCGGGACTGGCGCCAGGGCGACCTGGCGGCACGCGACCAGCTGGTGGCGGTGCTGTACCCGGAGCTGCGGGCACTGGCCGACCGACAGCTGCGCGGCGAGCGCGCCAACCACACCCTGCAGCCGACCGCCCTGGTCAACGAAGCCTACCTGCGCCTGTCGGGGCTGGAGCGCATGGATTTCCAGGATCGCAGCCACTTCGTGCGCATGGCGGCGCGGGTGATGCGCGAAGTTCTGGTCGACCACGCCCGCCGCCGCCAGGCGGCCAAGCGCGACGGTGGCCACCGGGTCACCCTGACCGGCCTGGAAGTGGCTTCGGAAACCGGCACCGTGGACGCGCTGGCGCTGGACGGCGCGCTGACCCGGCTCGAGCAGATCGACCCGGACAAGGCCCGGGTCGTCGAGCTGCGCTATTTCGGCGGCCTCACCATCGAGGAAACCGCGGAAGCCATGGGCAGTTCGCCCGCCACCGTGAAGCGGCACTGGCAGTCGGCGCGGGCCTGGCTGTTTGACGCGCTGGGCGACGGCCACTGAATTGGTTCGTCGGGCGCTCCCGGTGACCCGGCTGCGCCCGACGTCCTGGTGACGGCCTTACTTGAACTTGATCTCACGCATGTTGTACTCGCCGACGATTTCGCGCATCGCCGGGTAGTTCTTTACGCGCTCCCGGGTCTTGGCTTCGTTGGCTTTTCCCCAAGCTTTCATGAAAGCATCGTAGCGTTCCTTCGAAGGCTGCATGTCGCCGCCGCTGGCGTAGTCCACCGCCAGCACGACGTTGAAGTGGCCCGAATTGGGCAGCTCGCTGACCCACACGCTGTACCCCTTGATGTGTCCCAGCTCCTTGGCGACCTTGTTCGATGCCACCCAGGTTTCCCGGATACCTTCAAGGTAATCGTCGATCATGTTGGCGTGGACCCGGACCGTCGTGATTTGCGTGACCTCCTGGCTCGGCTCGTAGTCGGTGTAGGGCTTGAGCTGGGCCCACGCGGACGCCGTGGACAGCAGAAGCGACAAGGCCAGCAGTTTGCAGATCGTCTTCATGGTGTTCCCCTGGTGGTTGGCGGGACGGCACTGTCCCGCAGCAGACCCTATTCCTCGGGGCACTGGTTTCCCAGCAAAAAATGACGCCCGGGAAGCACTTTTGATCCGCCAGGGCATGATTGGCCGATCTGTTCGCCATGGTCCGTTAGCTCTTCCAATCACCCGTGGAGCAGCGCGATGACCGTGGACCCCCGCCAGCTCCGCGCCCCCGCCGGAACGATGTCCCGCCGGCAGCTCCTGCGCCTGATCGGCCTGGCCGGGGGCAGCGCGGTGATGTACCAGGCCATGACCAGCCTGGGCTTCGCCGCCGAAAGCGACTTCACGGGTTTCCCGGCGCTCGGCAGCGCGCCGCGCGGGGCGACGGTGCTGGTGCTGGGCGCGGGCATCGCCGGAATGGTGGCCGCACTGGAACTGCGCAACGCCGGCTACCGCGTGCAGGTGCTGGAGTTCAACGACCGCCCCGGTGGCCGCGTGTGGACCCTGCGCGGCGGCGACCGCTACACCGAACTCGGCGGCGACACCCAGGACTGCGGCTTCGCGCCCGGCCAGTACATCAATCCCGGCCCCTGGCGCCTGCCGCACCACCACCACGGCATCCTGGGCTACTGCCGCCGGCTGGGCGTGGCGCTCGAGAATTTCGTGCAGGTGAACTACAACGCCCTGCTGCACGACCCGGTGGCGTTTGGCGGAAAGCCGCAGCGCCTGCGCACCATCAAGGCCGATTACCAGGGCCAGGTCGCCGAGCTGCTGGCCAAGGCGACCCGCGGCGGGGCACTGGATTCCCCGGTTACCGCCGAGGACCAGGAGATCCTGCTCGCGTCGCTGCAGTGGTGGGGCGCGCTGGACAAGAACTACGCTTACGGCGGCGGCCATGAAAGCAACGACCGCCGCGGTTACGCCAAGGAACCCGGTGGCGGACCCACGGGTGCACCGGTGTTTTCGAAGCCACTCAAACCTTCGGACGTGCTGCAGTCCGGGCTCTGGGGCTTCCTGCCGCTGGGCGAGCTCTACGACATGCAAAGCACGCTGATGCAGCCCGTCGGCGGCATGGATGCGATTGCCAAGGCCTTCGGACGCGAGCTCGGCGACATCATCCGCTACCGCGCCCGGGTGACCGACATCCGCCAGGACGAGTCCGGCGTCACCGCCACCTACGAAGACACGTCAGCGCCCGGCCCCACGCAAACCGTGCGCGCCGACTGGTGCGTGTGCACGATTCCGCTTTCGGTGCTGGGCCAGATCCCGATGAACGTCGGCCAGCCCATGGCCGATGCGATCAGCGCGATTCCGTATGCCGGTTCCACCAAGGTGGGGCTGCAGTTCAAGCGGCGCTTCTGGGAAGAAGACGAGCACATCTACGGCGGCATCAGCTACACCTCCCAGCCCATCGGCAGCATCGGCTACCCCAGCCATGGCTACCAGTCGCCGGGCAAGGCGGTGTTGCTGGGCGGCTACGTGTGGGGCCATGACGCCGACCGTTTCAACGCCATGTCCCCGGCGCAACGCGTGGCCCAGGCGGTGCAACAAGGCAGCCGGCTGCACCCGCAGTACCCGCAGGAATTCGACAACGGCATCGCCGTGTCCTGGCATCGCGTGCCCAGCGCGATGGGCTGCTTTGCGCTGTGGACCCAAAGCCTGCGCGAGCAGCACTACGCCAACCTGTGCGCCTTCGATGGCCGCATCGTGCTGGCGGGTGAGCACGCTTCCTACCAGCCGGCGTGGCAGGAAGGCGCGGTCAACTCGGCGCTCAGCGCGATCACCCGGCTGCACGAGCGCGCCCTGGTTTCGGGAGCAAAAGCATGAAGATGCGGATTTTCCAAGGCGGCCTGCTGGCATTTGGCCTTGCGGCACTGCCTGCCATTGGCCAGGACGAACCGGCGCCGGATGCCCTGTCGCAGCGCGCGTCCATGGACGGCAGGATCCTGGCCCGCGACGGCAAGGCGATCTACGAACAGGTCTGCCAGGGCTGCCACATGCCCGAAGGCCGCGGCGCCATCGGCGCGGGCAACTATCCCGCGCTGGCCGGCAATCCCAAGGCCGCCTCGGCGTCCTACCTGGCCGTGACCATCCTCAAGGGGCGGCGCAACATGCCGGCCTTCGGCAGCGACCGCAGCCAGGAACTGTTCGTGGGGCAGTCGTGGATGGATGACGAGCAGGTGGCCGCGGTGGTCAACTACCTGCGCACCAATCTTGGCAACCGCTATACCGACCCGATCAGCGCCGCCGACGTCGCGGCCCTGCGCGACCCCACCGGAGACCGTCGATGAAATCCCGCATCCCCCTGCTTGCCCTGCTTGTCCTGGCCCCGTCGTTTGCCGCCGGCGCCGATGTCGTGCGGCACAAGATTCCCAACAGCAACTTCCCCATCGCCGCGGCGGTGGAGGTCCCGGCCGGCCGCACCACGGTTTACCTCAGCGGCGCGGTGCCGCCGGTCGCGAACGCCGATGAACCCGCCGACAGCATCGCGGCCTACGGCGACACCGAAGCGCAGACGGTGGCAGTGCTCGGCCGCATCAAGGCCCAGCTTGAAGGCATGGGCCTGGCGATGGGCGACGTGGTGAAGATGCAGGTCTTCCTGGTCGGCGACCCCGAGAAAGCGGGCCGGATGGACTTTGCCGGCTTCATGAAGGGCTACGTGCAGTTCTTCGGCACCGAGGAACAGCCCAATTTGCCGGCACGTTCGACCATGCAGGTGGCGGCCCTGGCCAACCCAGGTTTCCTGGTGGAAATCGAGGTCACCGCAGTTCGGCCCTGAGGCAAGTCCCGGCTGCTCGCGCCGCTTGCGCGCTGACCGCGTGCGAACTCCGCCCCTGATCATCGTGGCGGACGGCGTGAGCAGTGCCGGACTTTCCCCTGCATGCCCGCATCGACCACGCCGGAACTGATCGCCGCGCCCGCGGCGCAAGCACGTCCGAACTCTTACTGGAAGGTCAGGCGCACCTGGGCATCGGGGTCGGCCAGTTCGAAGCTGGACACGAACACAGCCGCCTTACCCGGCGACAGCTCGCCGGCCAGGCGCAGGCTGCCCCAGCCACCAGCCATGCCGTCCGCCTCAATGCCGTAGCTGACCGACACCTGGCGACTGAACCCGTCGGCCTGGGCCATGTCGCTGCCGTTGAGCAGGCAGCCAACCAGGCGATGCTTGCCATCGGCAAAGCGAAGCACCTGGAGATGGGCGACACCGAGCTCACCGGCCACCGGCTCGGTCGCCGCGCAAGTCGCAGCCAGCTCGCTTTCGGGCAAGGCCAGCATCGGATAGTCCAATTGCGGTCGCGGTTCGAAGGCATGGCTGTCATGGGCCATGTGCATGGACACCGAGCCATCGCTGTCGGTGCGCTCTTCCCACCCGCGCGGCACCTGCAGTTCACGCAGGCGCATGCCGGTGATGCCGAAGCGCGCCAGTCGATCAGGATCCTGGCGGAACGTCGAGGTCATGAACAGGCCGGTTTGACCCGGCGCCAGCGGGGCCATCTCGAGATTGCCGGAACCCCCGCCACCACCGCTGGCCTGGATGTTGTCGTAGACCAGGCCGAGCTCAGTGATCTCCTCGTCCCCGTTGTTGCGCAGGCAACCGACAATCCGCGCGCCTTCGAAGTCAAACGGCCCGCGCCAGACCTGGAGCGCGCCGACTTCAAAGCTGCCAGCCTGGTGATCGAATTCGACCTCGTCGCACAGGCCATCAAGATCGGGTGCCGCCGCCAGTGCCAGGACAGTGGCAGGTGACAGCAGGCAGGCCAGCATGCCGGTTATTGACCAGAAAGACCTGTCCATGAACTGACCCCCTTGCCCAAAACGGTTCGCGCGAACCCGACACGCCGGCTTATAGCACGAACACGGGCATGGCCATCATCACTGCCGCTTCCTGCACGCTGCGGGACTGCCGGTGTTCCGCGCCAACCTGTCGTTGACCACCCTGCATCCGCAGATCGAGGGCCTTCGCTATATCTGGCAAGCCGACGCGGCGGACCGACGGCATGATCAGCCTTGTCACCCGGCAGCCCGGCGACCATGCAGGTCGCGGCCCTGGCCAACCCCGGCTTCCTGGTGGAAATCGAGGTCACCGCGGTTCGGCCCTGAGGCAGGCCGCCCCGGTACTTCAGTCGCCGAGGTCGGCGTCGAGCAACAGCAGCGCCGTCGCCGCCGCGGCCAGGTAGGCCTGCTGTCGCGCGTCGGCCGTGGGCTCGAGCAGGACGCGGCCGGCGTTGATGGTTTCAACCACCATCCAGGGCGTGCCGCCACGACGGAACTCGAAGCCGGTCGCGTCCATCGAGGTGACCGCACTGCCCTCGAGGCCATGCAGGCTGCGCAGGGTGAATTCGCCCCACGGGGAACCCAGCCTGCCTTCAAGGTGGTTACGGCGTGCACCCAGTTCCAGCGGCAGCACCGGACCGGCGCCGCCCAGGCGCAGGCCGCAGGACAACATCGGACCCTCGGCGGCGGTGAGGTCGAGTTCAAGCATCGAATCCTCGTCGCCGTGGCGGAGCACGCTCTGGCGGGACTGGCACTGGACTTCCACCGGGGGTGCGCCGGCCGTGGTCAGGGTGAAGGCGTAGGCGCGTGCGCTGTCGAGCAGCGAAGTGCGCCCCGTGCCCTGGGCCCATTGGAAGGTATCGCCGTCTTCCAGGCGACGGGCACTGAAAGGACCGATGAACATCGGCTGGTTGAAACGACGCGGGGAAAACCCGTCAACCGCGTGCACCACGGCACGCCCGGCGAAGCCGGTGGGCAGCTTCACCTGCGCCGGGGCGCAAGCGGCCAGCAGTGTTGCCGCGATCGCGGCGCAAAGGCAGGAAACGGTTTTCATGGCGGCACGCTCGTCGGGAAAGCCGGCAGCCTGAGGCCGGCCGCGGGCCTGCGCCCCTGCCGAAGGTCAGGCGCCGCGCCTGGCGTTCAGCGCCGATTTCGGCGGCGCCAAGAGAAAGGCCCCGCCGAAGCGGGGCCTTTCCTTGAATGCACCCTCCCCCGCCTGCGGGGGAGGGCCGGGGTGGGGGCAACGAAGACTTAGAAGTCCATGCCACCCATGC
>CAZXTV010000114.1:0-6486 GCA_964643705.1 uncultured Arenimonas sp.
GGGCGTCACCGACCCGCAAAGCCTTAAGGTCGAAACGCTTTCAGGCGAACTGCGCCCAGGCCAGCAGCTGCTGCTGTGCAGCGACGGCCTGACCGAGGAAGTGGACGATGCCAGCATCGGTTCACTGCTTGCACGCACCGAACTGTCCGCCCAGGAATGCGTGGACCACCTGGTCTCGGCGGCGCTCGACGGCGGCGGCTCGGACAACGTCACCGTCGTCCTGCTGCGGCGGCGCTAGCGCGCCTCAGCCTGCGGGCGGAGCCGGCAGGCTCGGGTTTTCGCCGTTTTTCCCCGCCACCGCGGCGTCCTGCAGCTGCTGCAGGTAAGGATCGGCCGGATCGATCGACTGGCCCTTCATCACCAGCACCTGGCATTGCACCCACCTGCCCAGGTAGCAGGCCTCGTAGGCATTGCTCCGGTAGAAGGCCACGACATTGGCCACGCCGGCCCGGGCCCGGTCGTTTTGGGGATCGATGGCCAGGGCCTGGCGGTAATAACCCAGCGCGCTGTCGTCGGCCGGATAGTCGAGCTTGCGGCCGAAGTCGTTCTTGTTCGCCGGGTTGCTGCCGTTTTCGTAGAGCGCATCGCCGGCATTGAGCAGGCTTTCGACCCGGTCGTCGGCCGGGGCATCCACGCGCGCCGGCAGGCTGAACCCTTCCGGCAGCGGACCGTCGCCCGGGGCGGCGGTGGCTGCGGGCACCTGCACGGCCGCCGGCGGCGCCGCGACATCGGGCGCCGGCGGTGCCATCAGCCACCAGGCCAGCACGGCGAGCACGAAGACGCCCAGCGCACCGGCCGCCGGCAGCACCCAGGCCGGTCGCCTGGCCTGCTCGCCGGCGCGGATGCGGGTGCGCTGCTGGGTTGCGCCGGCGATACGGTCGCCGCCGGCACGGCGGGCGCTGGTTTCCACCCCCACCGCACCTGCCGGGGCGTTTGCGACGCAGGCATGCATGGCTTCGACGAAGGCCGCGCCGGTATTGAAACGCTGCGTCGGGTCCTTGGCCATCAGGCCTTCGACCAGGGGCTGCAGCCAGGCGTGCTGCTCGGGCAGCGCGGGCACCGGGTGCGTGACGTGCATCAGCGCCACGGTGAAGGCGTCGCTGGCCTGGTAGGGCGGCGCGCCGGCCAGCATTTCGAAAAGCACGGCGCCCAGGCTGTAGAGGTCGGAGCGACCGTCCACCGATTCGCCGCGCGCCTGTTCCGGGCTCATGTAGTCGGGCGTGCCGATCGACGTGCCGGCGACGGTGGAACTGTTGCTGCCGTCCATGGCCTTGGCGATGCCGAAGTCGGCCAGCACCACGCGGCCATCGCTGCGGAAAAGCACGTTGCCCGGCTTCACGTCGCGGTGCACGAAGCCTTTCTGGTGGGCGAAATCCAGGCCGTGGGCGATGTCGGCGGTGATGTCCAGGATCTGGCCGACGCTAAGCCCGCCTTCTTCGATGCGGTCGGTGAGCGTGCCGCCGGGAATGTATTCGGCCGCCAGGTAGTAGACGTTGCCGTGGTTGCCGATGTCGTGAACCGTCACCAGGTTCGGGTGCTGCAGCTTGGCGGTGATCTTTCCCTCGATCAGGAAACGGCGCGCGAACTCGGCGTTGGCCGCCAGCGCCGGCGCCATCACCTTCAGCGCCACTTCGCGGTCCAGCGATTCCTGCACGGCCAGGAACACCGACGCCATGCCGCCCTCGCCGATCGGCCGCAGGATGCGGTAGCCGGGGATGTTGATGTCGACCGAGGTGAGCAGGACCGTGGCGTTCAAGGCGACCTCGTGGGCGGGACCGGTTTGAATTATCCAATAACGGACTCAGGCAGGGGATGCGGTCCCCGGCCAGAGCGATTTTCCGGCCTTGGCGGCGATCGCGGCCATCCTTTCTTCGTGGGCGGCCTGCTCCGCGGCGCTGGCGAGGCGCAGCACCCGCGCCACCGGGGCGCTGGCGAGGCGAGTGGCGGCGGCCGCGGCCGCGGCGGCCTCGGGCTCGGCGCCGGCCGCCAGGCCCAGGTCGCCCTGGCCCGAAGTCATGCCCAGGTACACCTCGGCCAGCAGTTCGGCATCGAGCAGCGCGCCGTGCAGCTTGCGGTGGCCGTTGTCCACGCCCAGCCGGCGGCACAGGGCGTCGAGCGAGTTGCGCTGGCCCGGGTAGCGTTCGCGCGCCATCGCCAGGGTGTCGAGCACGCTGGCGTGGTCGGTAACGCGGCCGAAGTGGTTTCCCGCCAGCGACAGTTCGTGGTCGAGGAAGCCGACGTCGAAGCTGGCGTTGTGGATGATCAGCTCGGCGTCGCGGATGAATTCGATCAGCTCCTCGACCGCGGTTTCGAAGCGTGGCTTGTCCTGCAGGAACTCCAGGGTCAGGCCGGTCACTTCCTGCGCACCCGGCTCCATTTCCCGGCCGGGGTTGAAATAGCGGTGGAAGTGCCGCCCGGTCGGGCGACGCTCTACCAGTTCGATGCAGCCAATCTCGACCACGCGGTTGCCCTTTTCCCAGGACAGGCCGGTGGTTTCGGTGTCGAGCACGATCTGGCGCATGGGGCGGTTCAACTCCTGAACTTTTCGGCTTCGGCGCGGGCAAGCTTGTCCACGCGTTCGTTTTCAACGTGGCCGGCATGGCCCTTGACCCATTTCCAGCTGACCGCGTGAGGCCGGGCGGCGGCGTCGAGCCGCACCCACAGGTCCTGGTTCTTCACCGGCTGGCCGGCGGCGGTTTTCCAGCCGCGCCGGATCCAGTTGGGCAGCCATTCACCGATGCCCTTCTGCACGTACTGCGAGTCGGTCGACAGCTCGACCTCGCAGGGCGACTTGAGCGCTTCGAGCGCCATGATCGCCGCCATCAGCTCCATGCGGTTGTTGGTGGTTTCCGATTCCCCGCCGGCCAGTTCGCGCTCGCGGCCGGCATGGCGCAGCAGGGCCGCCCAGCCGCCCGGGCCCGGGTTGCCCAGGCAGGCACCATCGGTATGGATTTCAACGGATTTCTTGCTCAAAACGGGTTCATCCAGCAGAGATTCCCGGCCGCAGGGCCATTGTCGGGGCGCCGGCGCGCAGCGGCGTCATGCCTGGCTCGCGCCGGCGCGCCACCATCAGGTGCGCCGCACGCAGGCCGGCGAACAGGCCCTGGCCTCGCGGTTCGCGCAGTTCCAGCCCGGGCGCGGGCGTCCAAACCGGCCCGAGCCAGCGCTGGCGTTCGATCTCCAGCCCATGGTCGATGACCTGCTGGCCCAGCTGGACCGTGTCGATGCCACGCAGGCCGCTGAACGCCCAGCGCAGGCGCGCCAACCCCCAGGGATTGAGCGTGAGCAGCAGCGCCACGCCGCCGGGTTTGAGCACGCGGGCGATTTCGCCGACCAGCGCATCCGGATCCGGCGAGGTTTCCAGCACGCACAGCGCGTAAACCAGGGACAGGCTGCCGCTGGTCAGCGGCAGGGCCTGGTCGCGGCAGGCCAGCAGGCCCTGGAAATGGTCGCGGTGGCGATGCAGGCCCAGCACTTGCGCCAGCATGTTGCCCGACAGGGCCTTGGGCAGAGCCTGGCAAGGGCTCAGGTAGAGGCCGCTGTGCCCGAACACCCGCGTCAGCTCCGGTATGGCCTCGCGCTGCACCTGGTGCAGCAGGGCCAGGCCGGGATCCCGGCAGAACCAGGAGTCGGCGCTGCCTTCGTGTTGACGGGGGGTGGGAGCCGCGGGCATGTTGCCGATTCTGCGTCATTCACGCCGTTGAGGTCACCCCGCTTGCCCGAAGTCCAGGAAAACACGGCCGCCTCCTTGGAAGTCATCGCGCTGCCGGCGTTCCAGGACAACTACATCTGGCTGCTGGCCGGCCCCGGGGGCGACTGCATCGTGGTGGATCCGGGTGACGCGGCGCCGGTGCTTGAAGCCGCCGCGCGCGGCCTGCGGCCGGTGGCCGTGCTGCTGACCCACCATCACGCCGACCACATCGGCGGCGTCGGCGCGCTGCTGGAGGCTTTCCCGGTGCCCTGCCATGGCCCGGACGATCCGCGTGTCCCTGGGGCGGCCGCTCGCGTCGGTGACGGCGACCGGGTGCAGGTGCCCGCCCTGGGCGCCAGCTTCGAGGTTATGGCCGTACCGGGCCACACACGCAGCCACATCGCCTTCCACGGCGCCGGCCTGTTGCTGTGCGGAGACACCCTCTTCAGCCTGGGCTGCGGCCGGCTGTTCGAAGGCAGCCCGGCGCAAATGCTCGCCTCGCTGGACCGGCTGGCCGCCCTGCCCGGCGACACCCGGGTCTGCTGCGCCCACGAATACACCGAAGCCAACGGCCGCTTCGCCCGGGAAGCCGAACCCGGCAATCCGGACCGGGACCAGCGCCTGGACGAGGTGCGTCGGCTGCGGGCCCGCGGCGAACCCAGCCTGCCCGTTTCCCTGGCCAGCGAACGGGCCTGCAATCCCTTCCTGCGCGTGGACGCCCCGCAAGTGCGCGAAAGCATCGGCCGGCGCCTGGGCCGTGCGCCGCGGGACCGGCTCGAGACATTCGCCGAACTGCGTGCCTGGAAGGACGGGTTCGCCGGATGAAGCAAATCAAGGCGACGCTCCTGCTGCCGGCACTGCTGCTGGCCGCCTGCCAGGTGCCGGTCAAGCCGGTGCCGCCCGAAGCCGACGCGGTTCCGCCGGCCACCGCCACGCCGGCTACCCCGGCAAAGCCGGCCAAACCCGAACGCAGCCCGGAAGCCGCCGTGCCGGCGCCGCTGGCCCTGGCCGAGCCCACGCCGCCGCCGCCCGACCCCATCGATACCGGCGCCGAACTGTTCGACCACCTGGCCGCCAACTTCCAGTCGCCGATCTGCATCAAGGGCGATGCCAACCGGGCCTGGCGCAAGCGTTACGCCGGGCACCCGGCGTCCTTCGCGCGGCACCTGGAGGAAATCCTGCCGCTCATGGCCTACGTCGCCGCCGAAGTCGACCGCCGTGGCCTGCCGGCGGAATTCGTGCTGATCCCGATCGTCGAAAGCTGGTACCGCCCATCCGCGATCGGCCCGGGCGGGCCGGCGGGCATGTGGCAGATGATCGCCAGCACCGCGCGCAACCACGGCGTCCGCATCCAGCCGGGTTATGACGGCCGCCTGTCGCCGGTTGCGTCCACCGACGCCGCCCTGGACTACCTGGTCGTGCTGTCCGGACATTTCGACGGCGACTGGCGATCCATGGCCATGGCCTACAACGCCGGGGAAAACCGGATCCTGCGCGCCTTCCGGTTGAACGGGCACCAGGATGCGTCGGGCGAGCGCCGGCTGCCGCAGGGACTTTCGCGCATCACCTACGACTACGTGGCCAAGCTGCGCGCCCTGGCCTGCCTGATCGCCCAGCCCGAACGCCAGGGCCTGGCGCTGCCGCGCGAGGCGCGTTTCGTGCCGCTGGCGCGCATGCCGCTGCCGCCGGGCACCGGCAGCCTCGACCAGGCGGCGCTGAAGCTGGTTGCCGACGCGCGCGAACTGCGCCGGCTAAACCCGGCCTACCGCGGCGGCCGCATCCCCGCGGGCGCGCCGCGCGAGGTGCTGGTGCCCGCCGCACCGGCCACGGTGCTGGCGGCCGCCCAGCTGCCCCCCGCACCGACGCCCGGCGACGTGCCGGCCCGCAGCCATCGCGTGCGCAGCGGCGACACCCTGTCGGGCATCGCCCGCAAGTACGGCGTCGGCCTGCGCCAGCTCTACCGGCTCAACGACATGAACAATCGTTCGGTGCTGCAGGTCGGCCAGCAGGTCCAGGTCGACCCCTGACCGGGCTCCATGCTTGGCGGTATGGCCCGCGCCGGGCGAAACTACGGCGTTCGCACCGCCGACATGGCGGCACAGGAGGAGAACATGGGATTTCTGACGGGCAAACGTGCCCTGATCGTAGGTATCGCCAGCCAGCGCTCCATCGCCACCGGTATCGCCGAGGCGATGCGCCGCGAAGGCGCCGAACTGGCTTTCACCTACCAGAACGACAAGCTCAAGTCGCGCGTCGAAGACGCCGCACGCGAGAATGGCTCGGACATCGTGCTGCCGCTGGACGTGGCCGACGACGCCCAGATCGACAGCGTCTTCGCCGAACTGGGCAAGCGCTGGGACGGCCTGGACATCCTGGTGCATTCGGTCGGCTTCGCGCCGCGCGAGGCCATCGAGGGTGAATACCTGCAGGGCCTGACCCGCGAGAACTTCCGCATCGCCCACGACATCTCCAGCTACAGCCTGGCCGCCCTGGCCAAGGCCGCGCGGCCGATGATGAAGGGTCGCGGCGGCAGCATCCTGACGCTCAGCTACCTGGGCGCCCAGCGCGCGCTGGTGAACTACAACGTCATGGGCGTCGCCAAGGCCAGCCTCGAGGCGAACATGCGCTACCTCGCGCTCAACCTGGGTCCGGAAGGCACCCGCGTCAACGCGATCTCGGCCGGGCCGATCAAGACCCGGGCGGCGGCCGGCATCGCCAACTTCCGCAAGATGCTGGGCCATGTCGAGGAATACGCGCCGCTGCGCCGCAGCGTCACGATCGAGGACGTCGGCAAC
>CAZXTV010000115.1:0-6435 GCA_964643705.1 uncultured Arenimonas sp.
GATGCGGTGCACGTAGAACTGTTCGGTGGCCTGCTCGTTGCCGCTGATCATGATCACCGGGATGTCGCGGGTCTGCGGGTCGCGGCGCAGCTGGCGCAGTGCGGCGAAACCGTCCATGCCGGGCAGCACGATGTCCAGGAACACCAGTTCCGGGCTTTCGGTGCGGGCGATTTCCAGGCCCTGTTCGGCGTCGCTGGCTTCGAGCACGTGGTAGTCGTTCTGGCGCAGCATGCGCGAGAGCAGGGCGACGATGGTCGCCGAGTCGTCGATGACCAGCATGCGGGTGCCGGGGCGGGCGTTGGTGCGGGCCTTGCCGCGGCGTTCCGGGCCCGGGCTGGCGGCCTTTTCGGCCTGGCTGCCCGAGGCTTCGACCGCTTGCGCAGGCACCGCCGGCGCGGCCGGCTTGCCCCAGCCGAAAAGCCGCTTGATGCTTTCGTAAACGTCCACGCCGTGTTCCCCTGGTTTTTCCCCGGGGCACAGTGTCCACGCCGAGCGCCCGGCTGGCAATGCGCCGCGACTGGACAGCCCGCCCGGCATGGCCCAGTCTGCCGGGCCCAGACTTCCCCGGATCCCGCCATGGCGCCCAAGTCCACCGTGCACAAGGCCAGGCTGCAGATCAGCGACATGGACCGGCACTATTACGCCAGCCACGACCTGGTGCTGGCCCAGCATCCTTCCGAAACCGACGATCGGCTGATGCTGCGGCTGCTGGCCTTTGCGCTGTTCGCCGACGAGCGCCTGGAATTCGGCCGCGGCCTGAGCACCGACGACGAACCCGACCTGTGGCGCAAGGACCTCACCGGCGTCATCGAACAGTGGATCGACCTGGGCCAGCCCGACGAATCACGCGTGCGCAAGGCCTGTGGCCGCGCCGGCGAAGCCGTGGTGCTGACCTACGGCGGCCGCGGCGCCGACCTGTGGTGGGAAAAACACGAGGCGGCGCTGGCGCGGTTCGGCAACCTCATCGTGGTCGACGTCGCCCCCGACCAGGCCAAGGCCCTGGGCCAGCGCCTGGTGCGCGGCATGGACGTGCAGGTGGTGGTGCAGGACGGCGTGCTGCAGTGGATCGACGAGGCCGGCACGCTGGAGCTGACGCCGCGCTTTCGTCGCGGCCGCGTCTAGTCGAGCACCTTGTTTTCGGCCGTGCCCAGGTTCGCCGGCTCGGGCTTGGGCATCGGGTGCCGCGACAGCAGCGGGTGCACGAACACACCGGCCAGGATCACCACCACGCCGGCATAGAACATGCCGCCCAGTTCGTGCTGCTCGCCCAGCAGGACGATCGCCAGCACGATGGCGTAGATCGGCTCGAGGTTCACCGCCAGCTGCGCCGAAAACGCGCTCAGGTGCCGCAGCGCCACCAGTGAAAGCGCGAACGGCAGCAGGGTGCAGGCCAGGGCCAGCACCAGCAGCCAGACCATGTCCATGGCGCCGGGAATGACCAGCGGCGAACCGAACCAGGGCAGCAGCGGCGTCAGCAGGGCCAGCACCAGCCCGCCCGCGCCGAGCTCCAGGCCGGTGACGGTCAGCGGGTCGGCGCGTTCGACGTAGCGTTTGTTGAGCGAACCAAAAAGCGCCACCAGCACGGCCGAAATCGTGCCGACCACGATGCCCAGGCGCATGCCGTCGGGCACGCCGCCGACCACCAGCGCCACGCCCGGCACGACCGCCACGCCCAGCAGCAGTTCGCGCGGTTCGAACTTGCGGCCGGTGATCCACGGTTCCACCATCGGCACGAACACCGTGGCCAGGGCGATGCAGGTCACCGCCACCGAGGCATTGGCCAGCTTGATGGCGCCATAGAACGTGAGCCAATGCAGCGCGACCAGGGTGCCGATGCCGGAATAGACCAGCCACAGTCGCGGCGGCAGTGCCCGCAGGCCACGCCAGACCCGCGGCACCAGCAGCAGGGCCAGGGCCACGATCGCCATGCGCCAGACCACCAGTGCCATGGCCGGCAGCGTGATCACCTTGCCCAGGATCGCGGTGAAGCCCCAGAGCAGCACGCAAAAGTGCATCTGCCAGTAGGCCTTGGTGGTCGGTGTCATCGGGGCGGGCCTGCGGCGAGTGCGCGTTTCTGGACGGCGGAGAGTTGTTTGATGGCGTGTTCGGCCTTGAGCGCGCTGGACCGGTCGGCGTGTTCGAAGCGGGCCAGCAATCGTCGCGGCGGGTGCGACCGGGTGTAACGCGCGCCCTTGCCGGCCGCGTGTTGTGCGTACCGGCGATCGACGTCGACAGCCACGCCGGTATAGACGCTGCCGTCCAGGCATTCGATCAGGTAGACGAACCAGGGCATGGGCGGCATTCTCCCATGCAGGCGGCGTCAATCGCGCGGCCCGGAGCAAGGTCGGAGGGGAGCGATGCGTTGTTTGTTCGCGGCTGTTTTGCTCGCGCTGCCGGTCCCGGCCCTGGCTGGCGACCTGGCGCCGCTGTGCCCCGCCACGGCCGGATTCGCCCGGGCCGTGGAGGCCGCCGGCAAGGATGCCGCCGCCCAGGGCGACCGGGACGATCTGGTGCCGAAGCTTGCGGCTTGCCTGCGGCACCCCGATCCGTCGATTCGCGACGGACTGGCCTATGCCAGCCTCACCGCCTGGCTGCGCGCCGACGCCATGTCTGCGCAGGTCCGCGCCGGGTTGATGGGAAACCTGCTGGAACAGCTTGCGCCGGCGCACCCGGATCCCGCCGGGTTCCACGCGCCGTTCGCGGCCCTGGTGCTGGCCGAAGTCGCGCGCACCGACCGGGTGGCGGCGTGGCTGGCTGCCGACGAACGCGAGGCGCTGGTGGCCGCGGCGGCGACCTACCTGTCGGGCGTGCGCGACTACCGCGGTTTCATCGACGGTGAAGGCTGGCGGCACGGCGTGGCGCACGGCGCCGACCTGGTCATGCAGCTGGTGCTCAACCCGGCGCTGGACGCCCCGGCGCGACGACGCCTGCTCGACGCCGTTGCTTTGCAGGTCGCGCCCGTCGGCGCGCCGCCCTACGTGCACACCGAATCCGAGCGGCTGGCCCGGCCCGTGCTGCTGGCCCTGGGCGCGGACACCTTCGACGACGCCGGCTGGACGGCCTGGCTGGGCAGCGCGGCGTCACCGGCGCCGATGGCGACCTGGGGCGAGGCCTGGCAAAACGAGGCGGGGCTGGCGCGCCGGCACAACCTGCGCGCCTTCCTGATGGCCTTGCATGCCGGCATCGGCGGCCAGGAACACCTGTCGGACTACCTGCCGGCGGTGGACGCGGCGCTGCGCGCCAGCCAGTAGGTTCAGCTCCCTTCGCGCGCCGTCGGGACGGCCCGCACCGGTACCGACAGGTTGCACACGTCGACGTGGCCGGCCGGGTGCACATACCACTCGTCGCTGCGGTTGCGGCGCGACTCGGCGTAGGCGTCCCAGGTCGCGGTGTCGGTGCGCATCACTTCGATCGATGCGCGCTGCGCCGGCGGGATTTCGGAGG
Source organism: uncultured Arenimonas sp. (assembly GCA_964643705.1). Taxonomy (GTDB): domain Bacteria; phylum Pseudomonadota; class Gammaproteobacteria; order Xanthomonadales; family Xanthomonadaceae; genus Arenimonas. The sequence continues at coordinate 3,445 of CAZXTV010000115.1, forward strand.
CCAGGCGCACGGCCAGGATCGGCACGCGCTGCGAGGCCTCGGTGTAAAAGCCCAGCGGCCCCGTGCCACGCGGCAGCACGCTCAGGCGCTCCATGCCGACCACGACGCGTCCGACGGTGGTGATGTTGAGGTCGAGCTGGCGTGGCGACTGCCCGGTGACGACGTAGAGTTCGCTGCCGTTGCTGCTGTCGGGCGCCGCCCCGCGGCCGGCGCCGACGGCGCCATAACAGTGCGCCAGCCAGGCCTTGCCGGCCTTCGGGTCGCGCGCGGCGGCAAAGCCATCCACGAAACCCACCTCGGGGGCCCAGCCGTCGGGGTCGGGCAGGGCGCGGAAATCCAGGCCTTCGGCGGCGCGGCTGAATTCCGCCGGCAGGGCGGCCCTGGCGTCGCCCAGCGGACGGCGCAGGGGCAATTCATCGCCGGCGGCATCGCCCCACTGCACGACGAAATTGTCCTGCGAGCGGTTGATGGACAGGCCGTCGAAGTAGCGCCCCTTCACCAGGGTCCGGATGTTGGCGACGTGTTCGGGCGCGAAGGCCGGCGCCAGTTCGATCACCACCATGCCGCTTGGCAGCTGCAGGTAGATCGTGTCGTCCGGGTCCAGCGGGCGCCAGTCAGCGGGCGAGGAGGCGTCGATCACTTCCTGCGTGGTCAGCGCTTTGGCGGCCGGCCCGGTGGTTCCGACCGGGGCGCTTGCGCAGGCCGCCAGCGAAAGGGCCAGCAGGGTGAGGGGCAGGGTCGGGCGCATGCGGTGTCCTCGTTTTCCGATGCCGGGCAGCGTAACGCAAGCCGGCTCAGTCGGGGTCGGGCGGCGGTTCCTGCAGGGCGGCCAGCTGCTCCTGCATCTGGGTGATCACCGATTCCCAATGCCTGGGTGCTTCGAACCAGGGGAAGGCAACCGGGAACGCGGGGTCGTGCCAGCGGCGCGCGATCCAGGCGTTGTGGTGCAGCAGCCGCAGCGTGCGCAGGGTTTCGACCAGGTGCAGTTCGCGCCGGTCGAAGGCGCGGAAGGTTTCGTAGCCTTCCAGCAGCCAGCGCCAGGGCTCGCGACTTTCCTCGCGGCGGCCGGCCAGCATCCACAGGTCCTGCACCGCCGGTCCCGACAGGCAGTCGTCGAGGTCGACGAAGTGCGCCTGGTCTTCCCGCCACAGGATGTTGCCGGGATGGCAGTCGCCGTGCAGGCGCAGCGTGGCGCTGTCTCCGGCGCGCTCGTAGCAGGCGTCCATGGCGTCGAACAGGGCTTCGGCCAGGCGTTCGAAGTTGCCTTCCAGTTCGGGTGGCAGCCAGCGCTCCTCGAGCAGGTAGTGCACCGGGTCCTCGCCGTGGCTTTCGATGCCGATCCCGCCGCGGTGCACGAAGCGCGCCGAGGCGCCGACGGCATGCATGCGTCCCAGCACGCGGCCAAGATGGGTGAGTACGTCACGATGGCCAGGTTCCGGCGCGTGGCCGCCGCGCAGTTCGAACAGCGCGAAACGATGGCCCTGGAAGTGGTGCAGGGTGCGGCCCCCGATTTCCAGCGGCGCCACCACCGAAAGATCGGCGGCCTTGAGTTCGGCGGAAAAAACATGTTCCTCGGCGATGGCTTCGTCGGTCCAGCGACCGGGCCGGTAGAACTTCACCACCCGCGCCGGCCCCTCTTCCATGCCGATGCGGTAGACGCGGTTTTCGTAGCTGTTCAGTGCCAGCACGCGGCCGTCGCAGTGCGGCCCGAGTGACTCGACGGCGTCGAGGATGCGGTCGGGGTCGAGGTCGGCGAACGGCGTCTGGCCGCCCACTAGCGCGGCAGTTCCAGCGCCGTGGCGCGCGAAGCCAGCGGGGCGGACAGGTAGAGGTGCGAGCCGATGGGCGTGAAGCCTGCCTTGCCGAAGGCCTTGCGATACCAGGCAGCGGGGCGGCGGTGCAGGTCCTTGAGGTCGCCGATGATTTCATCGCCTTCGGCGAACACTTCCAGGAAGGCCACGCCGTGGCAAAGGCGGGCGAACTCCTTCAGCCCGCGCTGCAGTTCCTCGTCGGGCAGGTAATGCATGACATCCGAGCACACCAGCAGGTCCACCGGCCGCGAAAACCCGACCGCGGCCAGGTCGCCGAAGGGCATCCAGTGCAGGTTGCGGCTGGCGCCGTAACGGTCGGTGGCGTAGTCGCTGCTGTCCAGGCCCAGGTAGTTCAGGCCGGGACGTTGTTTGAGCAGCGGCGCCCGCCAGGCGCCTTCGCCGCAGCCGACGTCGAGCACGGACCTGATCGGGCGGCCCAGGTGGTATTCGGCGGTGGCCACGGCCAGCGCCACCTTGCGTCCCAGCGCGGCGGCGCCGCCGAGGTCGCGGCGGCGGTACCAGTTGTCGAAATAGTCGCGGTCGTAGACCTTTTTCATGCCGGGCGCACCTTGGCGCGGTGCAGCAGCCAGGCGGCGAAGAGTGCGCCGGTGACGTACATGCTGAGCGCATAGATCGCCGGCGCGATGCTGGCGGTGTCGCGGCCCAGCACCTCGATGGCGATGAAGATGGCCAGGGTGCCGTTGTGGATGCCGATCTCGAAGGCGATGGCGATCGCCTGCGGTTCGGCCAGGCGCACGCCGCGCGCGACGAAGTAGCCCGACAGCAGGCTGACCAGGTTGAACAGCACGCAGGCCAGCCCGACCACCGGCGCGTACACGCGCACGATGTCCCATTCGGACACGAACGCCATGACGATCAGCACGCCCAGCAGCAGCGAGGACAACATCCGCACCGGCTTTTCCGCCGCCGCGGCCAGTGCCGGGCGCCAGGCGCGCAGCGCCATGCCCAGGGCCACCGGGCCGATCACCAGCAGGGCCACTTCGACGATCTTGCGGGTCGGTGGCGGCACGCTGCCTTCGGCGCCCAGGAATACCGACAGGGCCAGCGCGGTCCAGACCGGCAAGGTCAGCAGGGCCAGGATGCTGTTGATGGCGGTCAGGCTGATGTTGAGCGCGACGTCGCCGCGCGCCAGGTGGCTGAAGAGATTGGCGGTGACGCC
>CAZXTV010000116.1:0-2960 GCA_964643705.1 uncultured Arenimonas sp.
AAAAACCGGGGTCAGAGTCGACTTTTGGGCCGCGAAGGCGCGGGTTCTGCCGAGGCTGGCGGTCCAAAAGTCGACTCTGACCCCGGTTTTCTCCTACCCTTCTATCCGGATGAAAGGATATAGTCGGTCCAGTCCTCTCCGAACCCGCCCGAATGACCTCGATCAGCCTGGAGTTCTACCCGCCCAAGAACGACGAGCAGCGTGCCCAGCTCGATCGCACGGTGCGCAAGCTAAAGCCCCGGAATCCCGAGTTCGTCTCGGTCACCTTCGGGGCCGGCGGCTCGACGCTGAGCTACACGCCCGAAACCGTGCGCGGCCTGCGCGCCGACCACGGCCTCGATTCCGTGCCCCACCTGAGCTGCATGGGCGGCACCCGCGAAGAGCTCGGCGAACTGCTGGGCACCTACAAGGCCATGGGCTGCACCCGCATCGTCGCCCTGCGCGGCGACCTGCCCTCGGGCATGGCCCGTGCCGGCGACTTCCGCTACGCCGCCGACCTGGTGGCCTTCATCCGGGAAACCCACGGCGACCACTTCCGCATCGAAGTGGGCTGTTACCCGGAAACCCACCCCCAGGCCGAAGACGCCCTGGCCGACCTGCGCAATTTCCAGGCCAAGGTGGCCGCCGGCGCCGATTCGGCGATCACCCAGTACTTCTTCAACGCCGACGCCTACTTCCGCTTCGTGGACGACATGCGCGCGGCCGGCATCACCATCCCGATCATCCCGGGCATCATGCCCATCTCCAATTTCAGCCAGCTGCGGCGCTTTTCCGAGGCCTGCGGCGCCGAGATCCCGCGCTGGATGGCAAAACGCATGCAGGCCTACGGCGACGACGCCGACGCCATCCGGGAGTTCGCCGCCGACGCGGTAGCCGCGATGTGCCGCCGTTTGCTCGATGGCGGGGCCCCCGAGCTCCACTTTTATACGCTGAACCTTGCCCGGCCGACCGAAGCCGTATTGTCCCGTTTGGGCTGACTAGGCGCTAGGCTGCGCCGCATGTACCGCGTTGCCGCGTCCCTGCTGCTTTTCGCCACCGTGCTGGCCCTGCCGGCAGGCGCGCACGCACAAACAGTGAACCGCTGCGTTGGCGCCGACGGCCGCAACGTATACAGCGACCAGCCCTGCCACTCGGAAGGCGCCGTGGCGCGCCAGGGCACGTTCCGGTCCCTGGATGGGTCGCCGCGCCAGGCGCCGCTCCGGCCGGCCGCCGCCGGCGCCCACGGGTTCACCACCGGCACCGGCACCGTCGCCGCAGGCTGCGACCGCAGCATCGACGCCTTGTTGCATGGGGTGCGTTCGGCGCTTGAATCGGGCGACGTGAACCGCCTCGCCACCCACTACCACTGGACCGGCACCAGCGCCCGCGCCGGCCGCTACCTGATGGACGAACTCGAAGCCATCGCCGGGCGACCGCTGGTGGCGATCAATTTCGTCCATGCCGAACCTGCGCCGACGCCGCCGCAGGTTTACACCTTCGGACCCACGCCCGAACTTGCGCCGGCAGCAACCGACGCCGAAGCCAGGCCCGCGGCGGAAACGGACTACCCGATGGGTACCCGCGGCAGCGCCGCGCCGGCCCGCCAGTCCCGGCCCCGTGCGCTGCGCATCGAGCAGGCCAGCAGCGCTTCGGACCCGGGATCGACGCGCACCGACTTCCTGCTTCGCCGGCACGCCGGCTGCTGGTGGATCGAGCTATAGGGATCCGCCGAGGAGCCGGCAGAGGGCGTGATTGTCCATCGCCCGGCCGTACAACCAGCCCTGCATGCGATGCACGCCCATGGCCACCAGGGTCTCCTGCTGGACCGGAAGCTCGACGCCCTCGGCGACGATGTGTATCCGGAATGACGTCGCCAGGGAAACGATGGCCTGGACAATGGCCAGGTCGCCGGCATCGCCGGGAATGCCGCGCACGAAGCTGCCATCGATCTTGAGCACGTCGATCGGGAATCGCTTGAGGTAGACCAGCGAGGCGTAACCGGTGCCGAAGTCGTCGATGGCCAGCTGCACGCCCAGGCCCCGCAGGTTGCGCAGGATGCCGAGCGTGTATTCGATGTCGCGCATCAGCGTCGTCTCGGTCAGCTCCAGACAAAGCAGCGCCGGGTCCAGGCCGGACGCCTGCAGGGCCGCGCCGACGTCATCCACCAGGCCGGGCTCGTCGAACTGGCGGGCCGATACGTTCACCCGCAGGGCAATCGCGCGCCCGTCGGCAGACGGTGGCCAGTCCGCGGCGTCCCGGCAAGCCTGCTGCAGCACCCATCTCCCCACGGGCACCATGAGGCCGGAAGATTCCAGTACGCCGATGAATTCGCCCGCCACCACCAATCGGTCACCGTCGCGCCAGCGGATAAGCGATTCCGCGGCCACCCATCGGCCGGACCTGGCGTCATATTCGGGCTGGTAGTGGAGTTCGAAATTTCCGTTTGCGAAGGCCGCGCGCAGGGCGCGCTCCTGGCGAATGGCGTCGGCCAGGGCGGCAGCATGCTCGTGGTCGTAGATGGCATAACCAAACCGTTCGGCGACATCAACCTGCCTGGCGGCCTCTTCTGCCTGGTGAAGAAGTACGCGGGCATCGAACGATCCGCTGCTGTCCGCCAGGGCAATACCGATGGAGGCGCCGGGCGTGACCTCGACCTCGCCCCAGTCCATCGTCTGCAGCGCTTCGAGTATGTCTTCGGCCAGGCGGATGACCGTGCGCCTGGCCGCAACCGCGGACACCAGGAAACTCAGGCCATCGGCACGGGTCCGGGCCAGTTCAATGCCGCCGGCGCAAAAAAAGCGCAGCCGGCGCGCGATGCGGGCCATCACCTCTTCCTGGCTCGGTCCGTCGCCCGACCAGGCTGCGTCGCGCGTGCTCCTCACCTGCAGGTGCACGATCATGGGGACTTCGTCACCGACCAGCGGCCCGACGGCGCGCTGGCGGATCAGTTCGATCATGTAGTCGCGGTTGGGAAGGCCGGT
>CAZXTV010000116.1:3060-4525 GCA_964643705.1 uncultured Arenimonas sp.
CGCACGTCTTCCAGCGCGGCGATGTAGTCGTCCCCGTCGAGCGACAGGGTATCGAGCTGTTCCGCGGGCTGGTGTTCATCCGTTTCGGCGTGGTAGGCACTGATACAGCGCAACAGCGGCTGTTTCGTTTCGTAGCGCCAGACGCTGACGCGATCGATCTGCAGTGCCTTGGCCGCCGACTCGCAAATCGATGCGATCGCGCTTTCGAAGGTGCAGTCGGGATGCCAGACGGTACGGGTGAGTTCAACCAGGGTGCGGGTGAACAGTTCGTTCGCCGTCGGCGCGCCGGGCAGTGCCGGCGACGTGGCGAGGCGACTAACGAGCGACGGCATCAGGTGTATTCCACACGCTGGGTGGCTGGACGCTAGCACACATTAACGCCGGCGCCTAACGGCCTGCCACGGTCCCCCTTGGGGGCCCCGGGACACGCGCGCGCCCGGTGCCTTGGCTAGAATATCGGCTTCGCCCAGGAGCCCGACGCGCATGAACTACCCCGAACACATCTGGCACAACGGCCAGGTCAAACCCTGGGCCGAGGCCACGGTGCACGTCATGGCCCACGGCCTGCATTACGGCAGCTCGGTGTTCGAGGGCATCCGCAGTTACGCCACGCCGAAGGGGCAGTCCATCTTCCGGCTTACCGAGCATCTGCAGCGCCTGTACGCCTCGGCGAAGATCTACGACATGCCGGTGCCCTACGACCTCGAAACACTGGCCAAGGGCTGCCGCGACGTCATCCGCGCCAACGGCCTGGAAAAGGCCTACCTGCGCCCGATCGCCTACCGTGGCCTGGGCGGTTTCGGCCTGTCAGCGGAAACGCCGGTGGACGTGGCCATCGCCGCCTGGCACATGGGCCCCTACCTGGGCCCGGACGTGCTGGAAGCCGGCATCGACGCCTGCGTGTCGAGCTGGCAGCGTTTTGCGCCCAATACCATCCCGGCCGGCGCCAAGGCCGGCGGCAATTACCTTTCCGGGCAGCTGGTGGCGCGCGAGGCGCGGCGGCTTGGTTTCGGCGAAGGCATCGCCCTGGCCTCGACCGGCCTGCTCAGCGAAGGCGCCGGCGAGAACCTGTTCCTGGTCTTCAAGGGCGCACTGCACACCACGCCGGTCAGCGCGGCGCTGCTCAACGGCATCACCCGCGATTCGATCATGGTGCTGGCGCGCGAAGCCGGGCTGGAAGTGGTCGAGCGCGACATGCCCCGCGAATACCTGTACCTGTGCGACGAACTTTTCATGTGCGGCACCGCGGCGGAAATCACGCCTATCCGCAGCGTCGACGGCCGCCCGGTCGGCACCGGCAAACCCGGCCCGGTCACCCGCCGCATCCAGGACCTGTTCTTCGGCCTGTTCGACGGCGCCACGCCGGACAAACACGGCTGGCTCGAAAAAGTCTGACGACCCCTTGTAGGAGCGGCTTCAGCCGCGAATTTCTTCTTTGCCAAGGGCAAAGTCAAAAGATTCGCGG
>CAZXTV010000116.1:4535-6403 GCA_964643705.1 uncultured Arenimonas sp.
TATTGTTTCCCATGGGAAAATAAAAAATTTGCGGGGCTCACCCCGCTCCTACAGGTCGTCCGAGAAGCGCAGGATCGCCACGGCGCCGTGTTCCGGGCGCGGGGCGATGCTGACTTCCCAACCGTAGAGTTCGCACAGGCGGCGCACGATGGAAAGGCCGATGCCGCCGCCCACCGTGCCGCCGGCGCCCGAGCCGCGGTAGCCGCGTTCGAACAGGCGCGCGGCGTCTTCTTCGCTCAGGCCCGGGCCGGTGTCTTCGATGCGCACCTGGTTGGCCTCGACCACCAGCCGCACTTCGCCTTCGGCGGTGTATTTGCAGGCATTGCCCAGCAGGTTGCCGATGGCCACCGACAGCACCGCCTCGGGGGCTTCGACCAGGGCGTTCTCGTCGCCCTCGCACAGCACTTCCAGCGGCTTGCCGCCCAGCTGGGTGCGCGCCGCGTCGGCCAGCTGCTGGCAGAGTTTGAGCAGCGGCGTGTGGCCGGTGCCCCGCTCGTTGCGTGAAAGCATCAGCAGGGCCGTGGTCAGGTCGGTGCACTGCAGGGCGGCGCGATCGATGCGCAGCAGGCGCTGGCGGGTTTTCTCGGGCAGGTCCGGGTTGGCCAGAAGCAGTTCGGTGGCGCCGCTGATCACCGCCAGCGGCGTGCGCAGTTCGTGGCTGACGTCCGAGTTGAATTCGCGGTCGCGCTTGACCAGGGTGGTCATGCGCTCGGCGTAGTCGTCCAGCGCCGCCGCCAGCTGGCCGACTTCGTCCTGGGCGAAGTGCGGCGCCAGCTTGTCCGGGCGGTCGCGGCCGGCCAGTCCCTCGAGCCGTCGGGCCAGTTCGGTCACCGGGCTGATGACGCGTTTGGAAGACCAGATGCCGATGACCAGCGAAAATATCGAGAACAGCGCCACCACGCCGATCAGCGCGTAGGTGAGCTGTCGCTGGCTGGTTCGTTCCTGGGAAATGTCGTAGGTCAGGAAGAACCAGTGTTCGGCCTCCTTCTTGACCGCCAGCTTGTAGGTCCGCGTGCGACCCCGGTCGTCGGTGTCCGTGATTTCGTGCACGCCTTCGGGCAGGTCCCGCCAGTTGAAGGGCACGTTGCCAAACCGCCGTTTGCTGTAGACGATGCCCCAGATCTTCTCGAAGGGCAGGCCAAGCGCGCCCTCGGGGTCTTCGTGGAACTGGCTGGCGTAGTCGCCGACGTTTTCGAACAGCGCCTCGCCGATCAGCTGGTCCTCCAGCTGCTCGCGCAGCAGCACCGTGGCCACGGCGAACAGCCCCGTCAGCCCGAAGCCGAGCAGGAAGAAGGACAGGATGATCCGGCTGCGGAGCCTCCGCCGGTAGCGCATGGCCTAGCCCGCGTCGGGATCGGCGATGCGGTAACCGATGCCGTGGCGGGTCTGGATGAGCGCTTTCTCGAAGGGCTTGTCCACGGCGGCCCGCAGGCCGTGGATGTGCACGCGCAGGGAATCCGAATCGGGAAGTTCTTCGCCCCAGACGCGGGTTTCCAGCTCCTGGCGGGTTACCACCGAAGGCGACGATTCCATCAGCGACTGCAGGATCTTGAGCGCGGTCGGGTTGAGCTGCAGCAGCTTGCCGCCGCGGCGCACCTCGAGCGTGTCGAGGTTGTATTCGAGGTCGGCGACGTTGAGCACGCGCGGCTGCGCGGCCTTGCCACGCCTGGCCAGCACGGCCAGGCGGGCTTCGACTTCCTGCAGCGCAAAAGGCTTGACCAGGTAGTCGTCGGCGCCGGAGTCGAAACCTTCCAGCTTGTTGTCCAGCGAATCCCGGGCCGTGAGCATCAGCACCGGGGTCTGCTTGCGGCCTTCCTGGCGCAGCTTGCGGCAGACCTCGAGGCCGTCCATGCCGGGCAGGTTGAGGT
>CAZXTV010000117.1:0-6385 GCA_964643705.1 uncultured Arenimonas sp.
CTGCATCGACGAACTCGAAACCCTTGCCACGTTCAAGCGGTTCCACGCGCAGGAAGACTTCGCCGAACTGGCCGGCGCCGCCGGTTTGTTTCTTGTGCCGGTAGTGGCCCTCGGCCGGGGCGCCGATGGTTTCGCGGTAGGCGATGGAAGGCGGCCGGGTGGCGACGGCGACGCCATACCGTTCGCGGATGCGTTCGAGCATCACCCGCAGGTGCAGTTCGCCCAGGCCGCGGATAACGGTTTCATTGAGTTCGGCGTCGTGTTCGACCAGGAAACCCGGGTCTTCTTCGGCCAGCTTGTGCAGGGCGGTGGCGAGCTTCTGCTCCTGGCCGCGGGTGCTGGCTTCGACGGCCAGGCCGAACATGGGTTTCGGGAAATCCAGGGGCCTGAGGCGGATGTCGTCCTCGTCGTGGCTGTCGTGCAGCACGGCGTCGAAATGGATGTCCTCGACCTTGGCCACGGCGGCGATGTCGCCCGGGCGGGCCTGGTCGACCTCGATGTGTTCCTTGCCCTGCAGCCTGAAGAGATGGCCGACCTTGAAGGGCTTGCGCCCGTCGTCGATGTACAGCTGGCTGTCGCGGCGCACCGTGCCCTGGAAAACCCGGAAGACGCTGAGCTTGCCGACGAAGGGGTCGTTGACGATCTTGAAAACGTCGGCAACCACGTGCGCATCGGCCTCGGGCCTGGCTTCGAAGGCCTGGCCGTTTTTCTCGAAGGGCGGCGGGTTGCCCTCCATGGGGTTGGGGAAGAGTTTTTCGGCGAGGTCGAGCAGTTCGGTCACGCCCACGCCATTGCGCGCGGAAACAAAACACACCGGCACCAGGTGGCCCTCGCGCAGGCATTGTTCGAAGGCGTCGTGCAGGGCCTGGCCGGACAGGCCTTCTTCGCCGACTTCCAGGTAACGTTCCATCACCTGTTCGTTGATCTCGACCACCTGGTCGACGATGCGCTGGTGTGCGTCCGCGACCGGGCCGAGGTCGGAATCCCCGCTGGGATTGAAGAAGCAGTCCACGACCCGCGTGCCCTTGTCGGCCGGCAGGTTGATCGGCAGGCATTCGGGGCCGAAGGTTTCGCGCAGTTCTTCCAGCAGCACCGGAAGGTGGCCGGGGTCGACGTCCATCTTGTTGACCACCAGCACCCGGCACAGGTTGCGCGCCCGGGCGTAGTCCATCATGCGCCGGGTGCCGTATTCGACGCCGGTGGCGGCATTGACCACCACGGCCACGGTTTCCACCGCCGAAAAAGCCGACAGCGTGGGGCCGCGGAAGTCGGGGTAACCGGGGGTGTCGATCAGGTTGACGTGGATGCCGGCGTGGTCGGTGCTGGCGATGGCGGTGTTGAGCGAATGGCCGCGGGCTTTTTCCATCGGGTCGAAGTCCGACACCGTGCTGCCGCGTTCGAGGCTGCCTGCCGCGGGAATCGCGCCGCCGGCAAACAGCAGGGCTTCGAAAAGGGTGGTCTTGCCGGCGCCGGAGTGGCCTGCCAGGGCCACGTTGCGGATCTGTTTCGTGCTGTACGACATGAGGCCGTTCCTCCCGTGCGTGGGTGGTTGGGCCGTCATGGTCGGCGGCGCGATGGCGCTGCCTTATCGGTCGTCGAACGCGACCGCGCGTCGGTCATGGCGGACGCCCGGCAAAGGCCGGGGCGCCTAGCCTTCCACTCCGGCCGGCCCCGGTCAACCGTCGGCGTAAACTCCCGGTCCGGGTCGCCGGGTGGCGAGCGCACAGGGGGGGCGGGCGTGTCTGGAGGGTTGCGCGGGGCGGTATTCGTGCATGGCGCCGGTGGCGGTGGCTGGGAATGGCTGGCGTGGGCGCGGGTGTTCACGGCGGCCGGCCTGGCGGTCGCGGCCCCCGACCTGCGCCCTGCGCCGGGCGGGCTGGCCGGCACGGAGCTGTCCGACTATTCCCGGCAGGTGGCCGACTGGCTGGACGCCGCGCCGCGGCCGCGCGTGCTGCTTGGCGCAAGCCTCGGCGGGCTGCTGGCGGCCATGCAGGCACGAAAAGCCGACGCCCTGGTGCTGGTCAACCCGATGCCGCCGCAGGGCCTGCCCGCGGCGCCGCGCCGGCCGGCCCTCGTTCCCTGGGGGCGGTCGGCGTCGCTGGCCGGCACGCGCCGGGCCCTGCCGGGTGCGGATGACGCGACGGCGCTGTATGCCTTCCGGCGCTGGCGGGACGAATCGGGCGCCGTACTCAACCAGGCGCAGGCTGGGGTGGCGCTGGCCAAACCGCGGGTGCCGGTGCTGGTGATCGTCTCGGACGCCGATCGGGACGTAGCGCCAGCGCATTCCCTTGCATTGGCCGAGGCCTGGGGCACCAGCACCCACCGCGTCCCGGGCGGCCACGTCGACCCCCTGCTGGGACGCAACGCAGCCAGGCTCGCCCACCACACCCTGACCTGGCTCACAAACCTAGAAATGGGGTCAGAGAACATTAACGTTTCAAACCGCGTTTGAAACGTTAATGTTCTCTGACCCCATTCTTGGGTTTGCCAGGGAGTGTGAGATGCGTCGACTTTGCCTTTTGATCAGTCTTGCGTCGGCCGCTGGCCTGGCCCATGCCGAGGGCGAACAGCTGCTTGTCGCCGGACGAATCCATACCGGCGACGTCGACAAGCCGGTGGTCGGGGCCATTGCCTGGGATGCGCAGGGCCGGGTCCTGGCCGTCGGGTCCGCGAGGGCGCTTTCGCAGCAATTCCCTGATGCCAAACGCCACGACGCGGGCGACGCCACCGTCGTGCCCGGCCTGGTGGATGCGCACGCGCACCTGATGAACCTGGGATTCGCCCTGCTGCGCGCCGACCTGGTGGATGCGGCCAGCAAGGACGAAGTGATCGCGCGCCTGCAGGCCTTCGAAGCCACGCTGCCCGAAGGTGCCTGGCTGCTGGGCCGCGGCTGGGACCAGAACGACTGGCCGGGCAAACAATTCCCGACCGCCGCCGACCTTGACGCCGCGTTCCCCGACCGCCCGGTCTGGCTTGAACGCGTGGACGGGCACGCGGGCTGGGCCAACAGCGCCGCGCTGCGCGCCGTCGAACGCGACCTCGCCGGTGACTGGCAGCCCGACGGTGGCCGCATCCTGCGTGACAACGCCGGCCAGCCCACCGGTGTCTTCATCGACACCGCCGCCGCCCTGGTCGACGCCGTCGTCCCGCCTGCCGACGACACCCTGCGCGCCGAGGCCCTGGAACGGGCGCTGGCGGCCGCGGTGGCGAACGGCCTGACGGGCGTCCACGACATGGGCGTGTCCCTGGCGGACCTGCGGCTGATGCGTGGTTTCGCGGACGCCGGGAAGCTGCCGCTGCGCATCAGCGCCTACGCCAACGGCGATGCCGGGGCCCTGGATGCCCTGTGCGCGATGGGCGCCTACGAACATGGCTCGGGCCGCCTGGCCATGCGCGGGGTGAAGTTCTACGTCGACGGCGCGCTGGGCAGCCGCGGCGCCGCGCTCATCGAGGACTACAGCGACGAACCCGGCCACCGCGGCCTGCTGGTGACCGAACCGGCCGCTTATGCGGCCGGCGTGGCCAAGGCCCGCGACTGCGGCATCCAGCCGGCCAGCCACGCCATCGGCGATCGCGGTAACCGCGTCGTGCTCGACACCTATGCCGGGGCCCTGGGCGACCAGGCGACGGGCGACCACCGCTGGCGCGTCGAACACGCCCAGGTCGTGCATCGCGACGACCTGTCGCGTTTCGCCAGCCTGAAGCTCATCGCCTCGATGCAGCCCACGCACGCCACGTCCGACATGCCCTGGGCCGAAGCCCGGGTCGGCCGCGAACGCCTCTACGGCGCCTACGCCTGGCAGCGCCTGCGCGCGCTGGGCGTGCCGCTGGCCCTGGGCTCGGATTTCCCGGTTGAATCGGTGGACCCGCGCCTGGGCCTGTATTCGGCCGTCACCCGGCAGGACCGCGACGGCAAGCCGCCGGGCGGCTGGCTGCCGGACCAGAAACTGTCGCCGGAACAGGCGCTGCGGGGTTTCACCGATGGCGCGGCGTTCGCGTCCTTCGACGAGCACAGCATCGGCCGCCTGGCACCTGGCTTCAGGGCGGACTTCGTGGTGCTCGATGCCGACCCGCTGTCCGTCGACGCCTCGCGCCTGCCGACGCTGAAGGTGCGTTCGACGTGGGTGGATGGCCAGCGCGTCTTCGCCGCCGACTGACGCCCGGAGCGCCACCATCCCTAAATGGGGTCAGAGAACATTAACGTTTCAAACCGCGTTTGAAACGTTAATGTTCTCTGACCCCATTTTTTACCAGTCGAGGGTGCCGCGGACGACGGTTTGTACCTGGCCGCCCGACCAGACTTCGCCTTCGGCGTCGACCTGGAGGAACAGGCGGGCGTCGTGGCCGACTTCGCGGCCCTGGCTGACCACGTAGGCGCCGTCGGCGTGGGGCAGGGCGCCGGCGTGGTGCAGCCAGGCGGCCAGCGTCGCGTTGGCGGCGCCCGAGGCGGCGTCTTCCACCTGCGCAGGCTGGCCGACGAAGGCGCGCACGGCCAGGTCGTAATCGCCGCCGGTGCAGCCGGCGTAAACACACAGGCCCATGGCCTCGGTATCGGCGGCCAGCGCGGCGATTTCCGCCCAGGGCGGCGACAGCGCGCGCAGCGAGGCTTCGTCGCGCAGTTCCGCCAGCCACCAGCGCCGGCCGCCGTCCATCAGCACCGGCGGCAGCGCGCCCAGCGGCAGTCCGGACAGCACGGGCGCCAGGCGCGGGTCGTCCAGGCGGCCGGTTTCCAGCACCCGGGCGCGCGGCGCACGCACCGCCAGGCGGCGTTCGCGGCCTTCGCCCTGCACGCGGATCGGCAGCAGGCCGACGGCGCATTCCTGCACCAGCAGGCCGTCGCGCGGCGTCGCCAGGCCGGCGTCGAGCACGGCGTGGGCGCTGCCGATGCTGGGATGGCCGGCGAAGGGCACTTCGCGTCGCGGGCTGAAGATGCGCAGCCGGTAGCTGGCCTCCGGCGTCGACGGCGGCAGCACGAAGGTGGTTTCCGGCAGCCGGGTCCAGCGGGCGATGGCCTGCATCGCGGCTTCGTCGAGCGGTCCGGCGTCGAACACCACCGCCAGCGGATTGCCGTCGCCCGGTTGGGCGGCGAAAACATCAAGTTGTACGAACGGGTAGTGCATCGGGGGCTTCCTGCCCGGGGAAGCGCGAAGATTAGCAGCCCGCCGGTGAATCACCCCTCGACGTCCTTGGTTTACACTCGGCGGGCCCGTGCCCCGCGCACCGGTTTCCCCCAGCCAGAACCCTGACCATGACTCCTGCCGCGCCCGCCGCCGGTGCCGTTGCACCGGATTGGATCGTCCTGAAGTTCGGAGGCACCTCGGTGTCCCGACGCCATCGCTGGGACACCATCGGCGCACTGATGAAACGGCGGGCGTCCGAAGAGGGCGCGAAGGTGCTGGTGGTCGTGTCGGCCGTGTCCGGCGTCACCAACGAACTGCAGGCGGCCTGCGACGGTTACGCCGATGCTGACGCCACGGCCGCGCGCTTCGATGCGCTGGTACAGCGCCATCGCGACTTCTGCCGCGACGAACTGGGCCTGGACCCCGACCTCGTGCTGGGCGAACGCCTGGCCGCGCTGCAGGCCCTGGCCAGCGACCCGCGCCGCGCCAGCGGTGACCTGGCCTGGCAGGCCGAAGTGCTGGGGCAGGGCGAATTGCTGTCCTCGACGCTGGGCGTGGCCTACCTGCGATCGCAAGGCCTGGACGTGGGCTGGACCGATTCGCGCGACTGGCTGGCCGCGCGCGCCTTGCCCAACCAGAACGACTGGGCGCGCCGGCTGTCGGCTTCCTGCGACTTCGAAGGCGACGCCGCACTGCGTGCGCGCTTCGACGCCGCCGGCCCCGCGCTGCGCATCGCCCAGGGTTTCATCGCGCGCGCCGAAGACGGCGGCACGGCGATCCTGGGCCGCGGGGGTTCCGACACGTCGGCGGCCTACCTGGGCGCGCTGCTCAAGGCGCGCCGGGTCGAGATATGGACCGACGTGCCCGGCATGTTCAGCGCCAACCCGCGCCTGGTTCCCGACGCGCGGCTGCTTTCGCGCCTGGATTACGCCGAGGCGCAGGAAATCGCCACCACCGGCGCCAAGGTGCTGCATCCGCGCTGCATCCATCCCTGCCGCGAGGCGCGGGTGCCGATCTGGATCCGCGACACCGAGCGGCCCGACATGGCCGGCACCGTGATCGACTCCTCGGCCAGGACCATCCCCGGCGTCAAGGCGATCAGCTCGCGCCGCGGCATCGTGCTGGTGTCCATGGAAACGATCGGCATGTGGCAGCAGGTCGGCTTCCTGTCGGACGTGTTCGAGCGCTTCAAGGCGCACGGCCTGTCGATCGACCTGATCGGTTCGTCCGAGGCCAACGTCACCGTGTCGCTCGACCCCAGCGAC
>CAZXTV010000118.1:0-6369 GCA_964643705.1 uncultured Arenimonas sp.
GAATCCGCCGCGCTGGGCGTGGTCGGGCGCGCGCAGGAGCGCGGCCTGCTGTCCGTGCACGGCTGGAACCCGCGCGACTACGCCACGGACAACTACCGGCGCGTGGACCAGCGTCCCTTCGGCGGTGGCCCGGGCATGTTGATGCTGGCCGAAGCGCTGGCCGCCTGCCTGGGCGCTGCGAAGGCCGGCGTTCCGGCCCCGGCCCGTGTCATCTACCTCAGCCCCCAGGGGCCGCGCCTGACCCAGGCCAAGGTCCGGGAACTGGCCGCGCTGCCGAGGCTGCTGCTGCTGTGTGGCCGCTACGAAGGCCTGGACGAGCGTTTCATCGACCGCGAGGTCGACGAGGAACTTTCGATCGGCGACTACGTGCTGTCCGGCGGCGAACTGGCCGCGGCGGTGCTGGTGGACGCTGTCGGCCGGCTGCAGGAGGGGGCCCTGAACCACGCCGATTCGGCCACCCAGGACAGCTTCGAGGACGGCCTGCTGGACTGCCCGCACTACACGCGCTCGGAAGCCTCGGGCACCGAGGGCGTGCCGGCCGTGCTGCTGTCCGGCGACCATGCCGCCATCGCCCGCTGGCGGCGGCAGCAAAGCCTGGGCCGGACCTGGCTGCGCCGCCCGGACCTGCTGGCCCGGGCCCGGCTGGACCTCGCAGACCGGGCGCTGCTGGCGGATTTCATCGCCCAATGGCGGGCCAGCCACCCGCCGGGGGCCTGAACCGCTTCCCTTTCAAGGGCTTGCGCGTTTATACTGCGCGGCTCCACGGTCAGCCCACCGACCTGTTCCACGATAGCCAAGCACGGTTCCCGGGCCTCTGGCGCGCACTCAAAACAAACATCACAGGCGTACACATCATGAGCATCAACAAGCTGCTGCAGGAATTCGAGGCCGAGCAGGCCACCCGGGAAATGCCGAAGTTTTCCCAGGGCGACACCATCATCGTCAACGTCAAGGTCAAGGAAGGCAACCGCGAGCGCGTGCAGGCCTACGAAGGCGTGGTCATCGCCATCAAGAACGCCGGCCTGAACTCCGCCTTCACCGTGCGCAAGATCTCGCACGGCTTCGGCGTCGAGCGTGTTTTCCAGACCCACAGCGCCATCATCGACTCGGTGGTCGTCAAGCGCCACGGCAAGGTCCGCCAGAGCAAGCTGTATTACCTGCGTGGCCTGCAGGGCAAGAAGGCGCGCATCAAGGAAGACCTGGCCGCGCGTTCGAACAGCTGATCCGCGCTGCAAGCTTCATCCGGACGGCCGCCTTCGGGCGGCCGTTTGCGTTTGCGCAAGCCGGGTAGCACGATCCCCCCATGGCAAATCAAATCCCGGCCGCCGGCGCGGCCCATGCCGTCCGGCTGGATGTCTGGCTGTGGGCGGCGCGCTTCTTCAAGACCCGGGCCCTGGCCAAGCAGGCCATCGAAAGCGGCAAGGTGCAGGTGGCCGGGCAGGGCGCGAAGGCCGCGCGTGCCGTGCGCATCGGCGAAGCCATGCAGGTGCGCCGCGGCGAGGAGGTTTTCGAGTTCCAGGTCCTGGGCCTGGCCACCAAGCGTGGCCCGGCCCGGTCGGCGCAGGCGCTGTACGCGGAAGGCGAGGCGGCGCGGGAAGCGCGGCTTCAGGCCGCTGCGGAACGGCGCGCCGCCGTCGCCGGCTACCGGCCGCCGGCGGGCAAACCCGACAAGCGCGCGCGACGGCTGATCCAGGCGCTGGGCGACCTGGATTCGCTTTAGTTCATTCCGCGTCGCCGTCCAGGTAGACCGGCAGGTCCGTGCTGCGCTTGAAGGCGAAGATCAGGTGCGTCTCGATGTGCGCCACTTCCTCGCGGCTGGTCAGGGCCGCCATGGCGAAATCGCGCAGGTGGTCGCTGTTGCGCACGCCCACGTGCACCAGGAAGTCGTCGGCGCCGGCCACGTGGTAGAGGCTGAGCACTTCGGGCAGCGACAGCAGGTGGGCATGGAAGGCTTCCACCTGCGGCCGGGAATGCCGCGCCAGCCGCACCGCCACCATCGCCTGCAGGCCGATGCCGATCGCGGCGGGCGCCACCTCGGCGTGGAAGCCCTGCAGTACCCCGGCTTCGCGAAGCCGCCGTACGCGCTCGAGTGCGGTGGACGGGGCGACGCCGACGCGGACCGCCAGGTCCTTGTTCGGCAGCCGCGCATTCTTCCGCAGAAGGCGCAATATGGCGAAGTCTGTTCGGTCAAGATGCATGTCTGGCCCCCAATCCGGAAATAGTATTCGGCCAGGCCGAACCAGCCGAAAGTCTACGCCATAGTGGCCGCCTGCCGTCCCCGGAGCCCGCCATGAGCCATTTCGACACCCTCGCCGTGCACGCCGGCCGCGAAGATTTCGCCCGCCTGGGCGTGCACGCGCCGCCGATCGACCTGTCCACCACCTACCCGGTGGCCGACCTGGACGCCGGCACGGAAAGTTTCGATGCCCTGGTCGGTGGCGCCGCCAGCGCCGCGAACCCGATCTACGCGCGCCTGCACAACCCGACCGTGGGGCGGGTGGAAAACGCGCTGGCGCAGCTCGAAGGCACCCAGGCCTGCGTCGCCTACGGCTCCGGCATGGCCGCGCTGACGGCGGTGCTTCTGGACGCGCGCTCGCGCGGCAGCCACGTGCTGGTGGTGCGGCCGCTGTACGGCACGTCCGACCACCTGCTGGCCTCGGGCCTGTGCGGGCTGGAAGCGGAGTTCGTGGACGCTGCTGAAATCGCCGCGCGCCGCCGTCCCGACACCGCCCTGGTGATCATCGAAACCCCGGCCAATCCCACGCTCGACCTGGTGGACATCCGGGCCGTGATCGAAGCCGCGGGCGACGTGCCGGTACTGGTTGATTCGACCTTCGCCACCCCGGTGCTGCAGCAGCCTGCCGCCATGGGCGCGACCTACGTGATGCACAGCGCCACCAAGTTCCTGGGCGGCCACGGTGACGTGATCGCCGGCGTGGTCTGCTGCAGCGAAGAGCGCGCGCAGCCGCTGCGCACCGTGCGCGCGGCGACCGGCGCGCTGCTGCACCCGCTGGGCGCCTTCCTGCTGCACCGCGGCCTGCCGACCCTGGCGATCCGCGTCGAACGTTCGCAGGCCAACGCCATAGTCATGGCGCAGCGGCTGGCAGCGCATCCGGCGGTGGCCCGCGTCTACTACCCGGGCCTGGGCACGGTGCGCAACGCGCACCTGGTGGGCACCCAGATGGCCGGCCCCGGCGCGCTGATGGCCTTCGACCTGCACGGTGGCCACGAAGCCGCCGCCTCGGTGATGTCCCGGGTGCGCTTGATGACGCCGGCCGTGAGCCTGGGCTCGGTGGACACGCTGATCCAGCACCCGGCCGGGCTGACCCACCGGGTGGTGGATGCGCAGGCGCGGCTGGCCAGCGGCATCGGCCCGGGCCTGCTGCGTTTGTCGGTGGGCATCGAAAACGTCGAAGACCTCTGGGCCGACCTGGCCCAGGCCCTCGAGGGGTCGCGCCTCAGCGCAGCTGCCTGAGCCTGCGTTGCCCGTCGCCCGCAGCGCGGCACCGTGCCAGCGCGCGGGCGAGCGTCTGCCCTACACTCGGGGCAGATTGACCGGGAGATGGCCATGGTGCTGCACAAGTTCATGCGAGGACTCCGTGAGCGTGACTGGGGCGCGGTGGCGATGGAAATCTTCATCGTCGTGATCGGCGTGATCATCGCGCTGCAGGTCAGCAACTGGAACGACGACCGCAAGGACGCCAGCCGTGGGGATGAGTACCTGCGGCGAATGCAAAACGAACTCCGCGGTGACATCAGGCAGTTGGGAGACATTTCAGCATTCTGGGCCGCCGTGAACACGCAGGGCATGGCCGCACTGGCGCATGCCGAACACGGGACCTTGCTTGAAGGATCGGCGTGGAAGACGCTGCTGGCGTACTACCAGGCCAGCCAGATATGGCCGTACCGCAAGGACAACACCACGTTCCAGGAAATTCGCGCGAGCGGTGAATTCGGCCTGATCCGCGACCAGGCGCTGCGTGCCCGCATCTCGAGCCATTACGCGAGCGGCTCGAACTCCGAGGTCTCGGAAGTATTGGCCGTGATCCCGGCCTATCGCGAAACCGTGCGCGGCATGACGCCCTGGGCGATCCAGGAGTACATCTGGGCGAAGTGCTATTCCGGCCAAGGAGGCTCACAGCAGTTGCTGGACTGTGAATCGCCGGTGAGCCAGGAAGAGGCGCTGGCAGTGCTGCTGCAGTTCCGCCAGTCGCCCGAGCTGTTGGGGCAGCTGCGTTTCTGGATGGCCACCAATGGCGTCGGCAGCAATCTGCTGGCGAATATCCAGCGCGACGCGGAAGGCCTGGCGCAGGCCATCGAACAAAGCCGTCAATAGCCCGCGCGGCGGGATTCAGCGCAGCTGCTTGAGCCGATAGAGCGCTTCCAGCGCCTGCTTGGGCGTCAGTTCGTCCGGGTCGATCGCGTCCAGCGCATCAAGCGCGGGCGAAGGCTGGGGGGCGAAAAGACCGAACTGCTGCGGCGCATCCAGCGCCGCCGGGCTCATCTGCGCCACGGCATGCGGGGCGCCGCGCTGTTCCAGGCTGGCCAGGGTGCGGCGGGCCTGTTCGACCACGCTGCGCGGCAGGCCGGCAAGCGCCGCCACCTGCAGGCCGAAGCTGCGGTTGGCGGGGCCGTCCTTCACCGCGTGCATGAAAACCAGCTTGTCGCCGTGTTCGATGGCGTCCAGGTGCACGTTGGCGATGCCGCTGCCCGGTTCGGCCAGGGCGGTGAGTTCGAAATAGTGGGTGGCGAACAGCGTGTAGGCACGGTTGGCGTGTGCCAGGTGGCGCGCGCAGGCTTCGGCCAGGGCCAGGCCGTCGTAGGTCGAGGTGCCGCGGCCGATTTCGTCCATCAGCACCAGCGACTGGGCGGTGGCGTGGTGCAGGATGTAGCTGGTTTCGGCCATTTCCACCATGAAGGTGGACTGGCCGCGCGCGAGGTCGTCGCCGGCGCCGATGCGGGTAAGCACGCGGTCCACCGGGCCGATCACCGCGCGTGAGGCCGGCACGAAGCTGCCGATGTGGGCCAGCAGCACGATCAATGCGTTCTGGCGCATGTAGGTGCTTTTACCGCCCATGTTCGGGCCGGTGATCACCAGCATGCGGCGGTTCTCGTCGAGCACCAGGTCGTTGGGTTCGAAGGGTTCGTCGCGCACGGCTTCGACCACCGGGTGGCGTCCGCGTTCGATGCACAGGCCGGGTGCGTCCGTCAGCTCGGGGCGCGACCAGTCCAGGGCCTGGGCGCGTTCGGCGAAGGCCGCCAGCACGTCCAGTTCGCTCAGGGCCGCGGCGCAGCGCTTGAGTGGTTCCAGCGACTGGTTCAGCGTTTCCAGCAGGTCTTCGTACAGGGCCTTTTCGCGCGTCAGCGAACGCTCGCGCGCGCTGAGCACCTTGTCCTCGAAAGCCTTGAGTTCTTCGGTGATGTAACGCTCGGCGCCAGTCAGGGTCTGCCGGCGCGTGTAGTGCGTGGGCGCCTTGACCGACTGGCCCTTGCTGATCTCGATGAAATAACCGTGCACGCGGTTGTAGCCGACCTTCAGCGTGGCGATGCCGGTGGCGGCGCGTTCGCGTGTTTCCAGGTCCACAAGGAACTGGTCGGCAGTGGTGGACAGCGTGCGCAGTTCGTCGAGCTCGGCGTCGAAACCTTCGGCGAACACGCCGCCGTCGCGCATCAGCACCGGCGGCTGCGGCACGATGGCGCGGGCCAGCAGGTCGGCGGTGGTCTCGTGTTCGCCCAGCGCCGCGGCCAGGGCGTCCAGGCGCGGTGAATCGAGCGGTGCCAGCACGCCGCGCACGCCCGGCAGCAGGGCCAGGCCGTCGCGCAGGGTGGACAGGTCGCGCGGGCGCGCCGAGCGCAGGGCCACGCGGGAAAGGATGCGTTCGATATCGCCCAGGCCGCGGAAGGTTTCGCGCAGGCTTTCGTGGGCGCCGGAATCGATGAAGGTGGCGACGGCGTGGTGGCGCTGGCCGAGCACGCCGCGGTCGCGCAGCGGCCGGTTCAGCCAGCGCCGCAGCAGGCGGCCGCCCATCGGGCTGACGCTGGTGTCGAGCACGCCCAGCAGGGTGTGTTCATTGCGGCCGTCGGTGCGGCTGTCGAGCTCCAGGTGGCGGCGGGTGGCCGCGTTGAGCGCGATGCCGTCGCCGGCCGACTCGAAGGCGATGGCGGTCAGGTGCGGCAGCTGCTGCTTCTGGGTTTCTTCGACGTAGGCGAGCAGGGCGCCGGCGGCGGCGGTGGGCAGCGCCTTGTCTTCCAGGCCGAAACCGCTGAGGTCGTGCAGCTTGAAGAACTTCAGCAGCTGGCGCCGGCAGGCGTCGGTGTCGAAACCCCAGGGCGGGCGGCGGCGCAGGCCAGGCTGGGTGGCCAGGAAGG
>CAZXTV010000119.1:0-6359 GCA_964643705.1 uncultured Arenimonas sp.
GACGACGGCGGCTGGGGCTACAGCTGGTGGCTGATGTGCTGGCGGCAGCGGGTGCTGGGCGACCCGTCGCTGAACTTCTTCGGCGGCATCGCCGCCGGCAGCGGCTGGCTGGCCCTTATCGGCAGCGCCGGCGTGCTGCTGCTTATCGCAATGCAATGAGGATTTCCCGATGAGCGATGAAACCAATCGAGACGACGACCAATGGTGGCTGGCCGCCCTGCCCCGCATGCTGGTCTGGTCGCGGCTGCGCGTGCTCGAAAGCGGCGTCGCCGAAGTCTTCGACTGCGACGGCCGCATCAACATCTATGAAAGCGAGGACGTCGCCCGATCCATGCTGATGGACGCCGAATTCCGCGAATTTGCCGGCATGGACGAGGAAGACGCCGAAGCCTGGGGCCTGGACCTGGAAGAAATCGAGCCGCCGCGGGCCCAAAGCGACGACGAGCTGCGCGAACGCATGATGCAGCCGATAAAGACCCCACTCTCGGGGCAGGATTGGTAGAGGGAATCGGGACCACGGTCCCTCCCACGTAAGGAGCAGCACCGATGCACAAGGACCTGGCCGGGCGACACGCCCTGGTATGTGGAGGCTCGGAAGGTATCGGCCTGGCGACCGCCACCGCCCTGGCCGAACGCGGTGCCGACGTGACCGTGCTGGCCCGGCGCCCGGGCCGGCTGTCCGAAGTCGCCACCGGCCTGCCCCGCGTGCATGAGTCGCAGCGCCACGGTTTCGTCACCGCCGACGCCGGCGACACCGCGGCCCTGGCCGCGCAGGTCTCCGCACTGTGTGAAAGCCGGCCGGTGCACGTGCTGCTCAACAACACCGCCGGCCCGCCGGGTGGCCCGGCGCACGCCGCCGACCCGCAGGCCTACCTGGACGTCTTCCGCCAGCACCTTGTTGCCGGCCAGGTGCTGGTGCAGGCCGTGCTGCCGGGCATGAAGGCCGCCGGTTGGGGCCGCATCGTCAACGTCATCTCGACCTCGGTGAAGGAGCCGATCGCCAACCTCGGCGTGTCCAACACCATCCGCGGCGCGGTGGCCAGCTGGTCCAAGACCCTGGCCAGCGAACTGGGCCCCTTCGGCATCACGGTCAACAACGTGCTTCCCGGATACACGCGCACCCAGCGGCTCGACCAGATCCTGGCCGAACGCGCCCGCGCCACCGGCAAGTCCGAAGACGACATCGCCAAGGGCATGCTCGCGACCGTACCGGCGGGGCGTTTCGCCGAGCCGGCCGAGGTCGCCGCCGCCATCGCCTTCCTCGCTTCGCCGGCGGCGGGCTACGTCAACGGAATCAACCTGCCGGTGGACGGCGGCCGTACGAAGTCACTGTGAGGCAGACCCGATGAACGACCATCGTTTCAATCCACGCGTGCCCTATGCCGCCCGGGTCATGGTGGTGCGTGAAAACGAAGCCTGGCTGGGCGAAGTGGTCGACCTCTCCGAGGGCGGCTGTGGCCTGTTCCGGCCCGAGGGCTGCGTCCTGCAGGTCGCCGAAGTGGTGCAGCTGGTGTTCTTCGACATGCCGGGACCGGCGGTGCTGGTCGGCGCCCGCGTCGCCCGCGTCCAGGAAGGCCTGCTGGGCTTCGAGTACCACGATCCGCAGCAGGTGCCGCCGGTGCGTGCCTAGGCCGCGACGCCGCCTGCACGCACGCGAAGGCAAGCTGCCCGCATGCCCGAAGGTCCCGAAATCCGCCGCGCCGCCGACCGCCTCGCCGAGGCCGTGGTCGGCCGCCCCCTGGCCGCCGCCTGGTTCCACTTCCCCGAGCTCAAGCGCCACCACAAGGCCCTGGTGGGCCGCACCATCACCGCGATCGAACCGCACGGCAAGGCCTTGCTGACCCACTTCGACCACGGCCTGAGCCTGTATTCGCACAACCAGCTCTATGGCGTCTGGAAGGTCGCGGCCGCCGGTGAGCGGCCGGCCGAAGGCGCGCGTTCGCTGCGCGTGGCCCTGGAAACGGATGAGCGCGCGATCCTGCTTTATTCCGCCTCCGACGTGGCCATGTGGAAAACCGCCGACCTGCCACGCCACCCCTTCCTGGCCAAGCTGGGCCCGGACGTGCTCGACGGTTCGCTGACCGCCGCGACCGTCGGCAGACGATTGTTGGACCCCCGCTTCGCCGGGCGTTCCCTGGTGGCGTTGCTGCTCGACCAGGGGTTCCTGGCCGGCATGGGCAATTATTTGCGCTCCGAAGTGTTGTTCACCGCCGGCATCGCGCCGCAGCGCCGGCCCTCGGAGCTCACCGCGGCCGAGCGCAAGCGCCTGGCCAAAGCCCTGCTCGACGTGCCGCGCGCCAGCTACCGCACCCGCGGCATCGAAGCGGCCTCGGGCATGAAAAGCGACTACCTCACCGACACGCCCGTGGGCTTTCGCTTCCAGGTATTCGACCGCGAAGGCGAACCCTGCCTGCGCTGCGGTGACGTGGTCGTTCGCCAGGAGCTGGGGAACCGTCGCCTGTATTGGTGCCGCAACTGCCAAAGCTGAATGCACCTCCCCCGTAGGAGCGCCTTCAGGCGCGAATCCCTTCCTGGCCGAAGGCCAGGGCAAAAGATTCGCGCCTGAAGGCGCTCCTACAGACAGCGACAGCTCCTGACCTGTCCGTACGGCGACGCGGCCGGGTAAGCTTGCCGGCATGAGCCTGCGACTGAGCCACCTGATCGGCGGTGACGCCCGGTCCGCCTCCGACGGCGGCTGGCTGGACGTATTCGAGCCGGCCACCGGCGGCGTATATGCCCAATGCCCCGCCGGCACCGCGCACGACGTGCAGGCCGCCGTGGCGGCCGCCCGCGATGCCTTCCCGGCCTGGTCGGCGCTGCCCGCGGCCGAACGCGCCGCCTGGATGAACCGCCTGGCCGATGCGCTCGAGGCCCGGCTCGAAGACTTCGCCCTGGCCGAATCGCGTGACGTCGGCAAACCACTGGCGCTCGCACGGTCCCTCGACATCCCGCGCGCCGCCAGCAACCTGCGCTTCTTCGCCGCCGCCGCCACGCAGTTCGCCAGTGAATCCCACGCCGGCCCGGGCGTGGTGAACTACACCCTGCGCCAGCCGCTGGGCGTGGTCGCCTGCATCAGCCCCTGGAACCTGCCGCTGTACCTGTTCACCTGGAAGTTCGCGCCGGCCCTGGCCGCCGGCAACTGCGTGGTCGGCAAACCGTCCGAGGTGACGCCGGTGAGCGCCTGGATGCTGGGCGAACTGGCGCGCGAGATCGGCTTCCCGGCCGGCGTGCTGAACATCGTGCACGGTCGCGGCGCCGACGTCGGGCAGGCGCTGGTGGACCACCCGGACGTCAAGGCCGTCAGCTTCACCGGCAGCACCGCGGTCGGCACGCGCATCGCACAAAGCTGCGCGACTGCGCTCAAGAAGGTGTCGCTCGAGCTGGGCGGCAAGAACCCGACCCTGGTCTTCGCCGACGCACCCCGCGAGAAACTGCTCGACACCGTGCAGCGCTCGGCCTTCCTCAACTCCGGGCAGATCTGCCTGTGCGGTTCGCGCCTGCTGGTCGAGCGCAGTTTTTACAACACGTTTCGCGACGAACTGGTGGCGCGGGCGCGGGCGCTGGTGGTCGGCGACCCCGGCGAGGCCGCGACCCAGGTCGGGCCCGTGGTGTCGAAGGCGCACTTCGACAAGGTCATGGCCTGCATCGACCTGGCCCGCGGCGAAGGCGGCCGCGTACTCTGCGGCGGCGAAGCCGTGACTCCGGCGGGCCGCTGCGCCGACGGCTGGTTCATCGCGCCGACCATCATCGAAGGCCTCGGGCCGGCCTGCCGCACCAATACCGAAGAGATCTTCGGGCCCGTGCTCACGCTGAAGGCCTTCGACAGCGACGAAGAAGCCCTCGCGCTGGCCAACGCGGCGCCCTACGGCCTGTCGGCGAGCCTGTGGACGTCCGACCTGCGCCGCGCCCACCGGCTGGCCAGCGCCATCGAAGCCGGCGTGGTCTGGGTGAACACCTGGATGAACCGGGACCTGCGCACGCCCTTCGGCGGCGTGAAGCAGTCCGGCATCGGCCGCGAAGGCGGCTGGGAGGCCATGCGCTTCTTCACCGAGGCAAAAAACGTGACCATCGACCTGGGATGACGCAATGCCGTTGAAAGAACTGCTCGACAGGAACAAGGAATGGGCCGAGAAGGTGCGGGCCGAAGACCCGCAGTTCTTCAAGCGCCTGTCCGGGCTGCAGGCGCCCAAATACCTGTGGATCGGCTGCTCGGATTCGCGCGTTCCCGCCAACCAGATCACCGGGCTGATGCCCGGCGAGGTCTTCGTGCACCGCAATATCGCCAACCTGGTGGTCCACTCCGACCTCAACTGCCTGAGCACCGTCCAGTTCGCGGTGGACGTGCTCAAGGTCGAACACATCCTGGTGGTGGGGCACTACGGTTGCGGCGGCGTGCATGCCGCCCTCACCGGCGCCCGCGTCGGCCTGGCCGACAACTGGCTGCGGCATGTCGGCGACGTCGCCCGCAAGCACGCGCCGCTGCTGGCCGAGGTCGACCTCGAATCCCTGCGCCATGCCCGCCTGTGCGAACTGAACGTGGTCGAACAGGTGGTCAACGTCTGCGAAACCACCATCGTCATGGACGCCTGGTCCCGCGGCCAGAAGCTGAGCGTGCATGGCTGGGTGTATTCGCTGCTCGACGGCCGCGTGCGCGAGCTGGGCATGGGCGTGGACGACCCGCAGGAGCTGCCCGAAGCCTATGCCCTGGCCATGAAACACATCCGCGGCCGACTCAGGGACGAAGCATGAGCGACATCATCCGCACCGACAGCGCGCCCAAGCCGGTGGGCGCCTACCCGCACGCGCGCCGCGTCGGCCAGCTGCTGTTCCTGTCGGGCATCGGTCCGCGGACGCCGGGCAGCAACGCCATCCCCGGCAACGTCTATGGCGACGACGGCCGGCTGCGCGACTACGACATCGTCACCCAGGCCCACTCGGTGTTCGCCAACGTGCGGGCAGTGCTCGAGGCCAGCCACTGTCGCTGGGAATGGCTGGTGGACGTCACCGTCTACCTGACCGACATGAGCCGGGATTTCCAGGCCTACAACGGCGTCTGGGCCGAATATTTCCCCGACATCAACAAGGCGCCCTGCCGCACCACGCTGGGCATCAGCGCCCTGCCCACGCCGATCGCGATCGAGCTCAAGTGCGTGGCAGCCTACCCGGAGTCGCACCGATGATCCCCAATGCCTTCAACCTGCAGCAATGGATCGACGAACACCGGCACCTGCTCAAGCCCCCGGTCGGCAACAAGTGCATCGTCGATGGCGACTTCATCGTGATGATCGTCGGCGGGCCCAATGAGCGCACCGATTTCCACATCGAGGAAGGCCCGGAATTCTTCCACCAGATCGAGGGCGAGATGGTCCTGAAGATCCAGGAGGACGGCAAGGTGCGCGACATCCCGATCAAGGCCGGCGAGGTGTTCTACCTGCCACCGAAGGTGCCGCATTCGCCGCAGCGAATGGCCGGCGGCGTCGGCCTGGTGATCGAACGCAAGCGCCGCGCCGGCGAGAAGGACGGGCTGCTGTGGTACTGCGAGCGCTGCAACCACCCGCTGTTCTCCGAGTACTTCGAGCTGGGCAACATCGAAACGCAGTTCCAGGCCATTTTCGACCGCTTCTACGGTTCGGTCGAAAACCGCACCTGCCCGGACTGCAAACACCTCAACCCGGCGCCTGCCAAGTACGACGCGAGCTGAGCCATGCCCTTCGAGCTGGATCTTTTCACGGCCAACCTGCTGTCCCCGGTTGTGCTGGCCTTCGTGCTGGGCCTGGTCGCGCGCAGCATACGCAGCGACCTGGACATCCCGCCGGCCATCCAGGCCTACCTGTCGATCTTCCTGCTGCTGGCGATCGGCCTCAAGGGCGGCGTGGCCCTGCGCCAGGACCCCCCCGACGACCTGTGGCTGTTGCTGGGCGTCACCATCCTGGCCGGCCTGGCCACGGCCACCTCTGCCTATTTCCTGGCGCGTGCCTGGCTGCGGGACGTGCCGCTGCAGGCCGGTGCGATCGCCGCACACTACGGTTCGGTGTCCGCCGTCACCTTCATCGCCGCCCAGCAGTTCGTCGAACGCACCGGCGGCCAGCCGGTGGAAGTGCTGGTGGCCCTGGTGGTGGCGCTGGAAATCCCGGCCATCCTGGTCGGCATCGGCCTGGCGCGCGGCGGCGGACGCCCGAACTGGGAACAGGTTCGCGAAGTCCTGACCGGGCGCACTTCGATGCTGCTGCTGGGCGGCCTGGCGATCGGCGCGATCGCCGGCAAGGCCGGCGTGCAGGCGGTGGATGCGATGTACTTCCAGCTCTTCCAGGGCATGCTGATGCTGTTCATGCTCGACATGGGCCTGGTGGCCGCCGGGC
>CAZXTV010000120.1:0-6353 GCA_964643705.1 uncultured Arenimonas sp.
CCTGGCCGGGCAGGAGTCGATAGCCGCCCTGGGCACCCGCACCTTCCTGTGGTTTGCCGCGACGGCCGCGCTGGCCGTGCTGGTCGGCCTGGGCACCGGCTGGTTGCTCAAGCCCGGCCTGGGCCTGGGCGAACTGGCGATGGCGCCGGACTACCAGGTGCGCGAGGTGCCGGGCCCGGTGCAGGTGCTGCTGGACGTGGTGCCGGCCAATCCGTTCAAGGCCCTGGCCGATGGCAAGATCCTGCAGGTGATCTTTTTCGCCGGGCTGCTGGGTTTCGCGCTGGTGAAGCTGGGCGACAAGACGGCCAGGCTGCGGGCCCTGGCCGGCGAGGCCAGCGAGACGATGATCCAGGTGACGCGCTTCGTCCTGGAATTCACCCCGATCGGCACCTTCGGCCTGATCGCCGCCCTGGTCGGCACCTATGGCTTCGAGAGGCTGCTGCCGTTGGGCGGTTTCGTGCTGGCCCTGTACCTGGCCTGCGCGGTGCACATCGTGGTGGTGTACGGCGGCTTGCTGGCGGCGCATGGCCTGAGCCCGCTGAAGTTCTTCCGCGGCGCGGCGCCGGCGATGCAGGTGGCGTTCGCGACTTCCTCGAGCTTCGCGGCGCTGCCGGCGTCGCTGCGTTCGGCGGTGCACAACCTGGGCGTGAAGCAGGAATACGCCGCTTTCGCGGTACCGCTGGGCGCCAGCATCAAGATGGACGGCTGCGGCGCGATCTTCCCGGCGCTGACCTCGGTGTTCATCGCCCAGTATTTCGGCATCGAACTCAGCGCCACCCAGTACTTCATCATCCTGCTCGCTTCGGTGCTGGGCAGCTTCGGCACGGCCGGGGTGCCGGGCACGGCGATCGTGATGGCCACGGTGGTGCTCAGCTCGGCCGGGCTGCCGCTGGAAGGGCTGGGCTACCTGATCGCCATCGACCGGGTGCTGGACATGATGCGCACCATGACCAACGTCACCGGCCAGGTGCTGGTGCCGGTGCTGGTGGCGCGCGAGCGCGGGCTGCTCGACCTGGACGTCTATCGCAACGCCGGCAGCAACGTCGGCATGGAAGCGGGTGAAGCCGGGCGCTGAGCCGGCCATGACCTTCGTCACGGTGTGCTGGGGCCGCGGAGGCGGGTAGGCTCGGGGTTTCCCCGACCACGAGCGGCCCCCCGATGACACCGCAACCGCGACGCCTGCTGACGCTGGGCCTGCTGCTGGCCCTGCCCGCCTTCGCCCACGCCTCGGACCGCTGGGAAATCCCGGTCCAGACCCGCACCCTCGACAACGGCCTGACCGTGGTGGTCTCGCCCGACGACAGCGCGCCGGTCGTCGGCGTCAGCGTCGTCTACAAGGTCGGCATGCGCCAGGAACCGCGCAACCGCACCGGCTTCGCGCACCTGTTCGAACACCTGATGTTCGAAGGCACGCCCAAGGCGGGCGAGGGTGTGTTCGACAAGGTCATCACCTCCGGCGGCGGCCGCAACAATGGTTCGACCCGGCCCGACTTCACCAACTACATCGAAGTGGCGCCGGCGTCCGCGCTCGAGCCGATCCTGTGGCTCGAGGCCGACCGCATGACCACGCTCGACTTCAACGAGCGCACCCTGAAGAACCAGCAGGACGTGGTGAAGGAAGAGATCCGCGTCAACGTGAAGAACCAGCCATACGGCGGCTTCATGTGGCTCGACATCAACCAGCAGGCCTTCCAGAAGTGGGAAAACAACCACGACGGCTACGGCAGCTTCGAGGACCTCGAAGGCGCCACCGTCGAGGACGTCGCCGCTTTCCACCGCGACTACTACGGCCCGAACAACGCCGTGCTGTCGATTGCCGGTGACGTGACGGCCGAAGAGGGCTTCGCGCTGGCCGAGAAGTATTTCGGTGGCATCCAGGCCCGGCCGACGCCGGAACGCCCGGATGTGTCCGAACCCATCAACACCGGCGAAAAACGACTCACCCAGTCCGACGCGCTGGCCCAGGTGCCGGCGGTGGCGGTGGGCTGGAAGATCGCCGAACGCGGCAGCGACGACCACGCGCCCACCGCGGTGCTGGCCGAGGTGCTGGCCGGCGGTGACGCCTCGCGCATGTACCAGGGCCTGGTGAAGGGCCGGGAAATGGCCATCAACGGCCAGTACCTGTTCGGCCTGACCAGCCCCTGGGAATTCGACGGCCCGACCCTGCTGACCCTGTTCGCGCTGTACAAGCCGCAGTTCACCGCCGACCAGGTGCTGGCGGCGCTGGACGAGGAAATCGCCCGGATCGCCGACGATGGCGTGGGCGACGAAGAGCTGGCGCGGGTCAAGACGCGCATGCTGGCCGACTGGAACAACGGCATGGAAAGTTTCCTCGGCCGCGCCGACACCCTGGCGCGCCTGGAAGCCATATGGGGCGACGCCGCGGTGGCCAACCAGATTCCCGCCTGGATTGAGGCGGTTGATTCGGACGACCTCCAGCGCGTGGCCAGCAAATACCTCACGGCGGAAAACCGCACCGTGATCGACCGCAAACCGGCCGCCATGCTTGAAGCGGCCGCCACCGACACCGGCAAGGAGTAAGACCATGAGCTTCCGCAAAACCTTGACCGCCCTGCTGGTGTCCGCCGTGTTCGCCCCGGCCGCGCTTGCTTCCGATATCGCGGCGATGCCGGCCGGCCTGCCGGACTTTGCTCCCGACAAACCCCTGCCCGTGCCCGAAGTGGCGCGGCGCACGCTCGACAACGGCCTGCAGGTCTGGGTGGTGCCGCGCGACGGCGTGCCACGCGTGGACTACGTGCTGGCCTTCCGTGACGCCGGCCTGGCCGCCGACTCGGCCGACACGCCCGCGTTTGCTTCCATGCTGGCCGGCCTGATGGCCGAGGGCACCGCCCAGCGTGATTCGCGGCAGATCGCCGAAGCCGCGCAGGGCATGGGTGGCAGCATCGGCGCGTACGCCAGCAACGACGGGCTGGTGGTGAACGCCAACGCGCTGCCGTCAAAAGCCGCCGACATGGCGGCGCTGCTGGCGGAAGTCACCCGCACGCCCAGCTTCCCCGAGGCCGAGATCCGGCTGGCGAAGGCCAATGCCCTCCAGGGCCTGAAGGCCGCCGAGGCGCAGCCGGGCTTCCGTGCCGAGCGGGCCATGCTGGCCGCGCTCTACGGCGACCATCCCTACGCACGCACCCAGGCCACCGAAGCCGGTATCGAAGTGGTCGACCGTGACCGCCTGGTGGCCGAACACGCCCGCCGGCTGCGCCCGGACAACGCGCTGCTGGTGATCGCCGGCCGCATCGGCGAAGACGAGGCGATGGCCCTGGCACAGCGACACTTCGGTGAGTGGCAGGTCGAAGGCGAGGCGCCGGCAGCCACGCCCACGGCCCGCACCGGGGCGATGCCCGCGCGCGTGCTGCTCGACCGCGACGGCAGCGTGCAGTCCACCGTGCGCATCGGCCGTCCCGCCGTCCGCGCCACGCATCCGGACCACATCCCGCTGCAGCTGGCCAGCACCGTGCTCGGTGGCAGCTTCAGCAGCCGGCTGATGCAGAACCTGCGCGAGGACAAGGGCTACACCTACGGCGCACGCCTGGGCCTGCGCAGCCAGGCCGTCGGCGGTGCCCTGGTGTCGAGCGCCGACGTGCGCAATGAAGTGACCGGAGCCGCGGTCGGCGAGTTCTTCGCCGAGTTCGACCGGCTTGCGAACGAGCCCGTTTCGGCGCGCGAGCTGGAAATGAACAAGCGCTACCTTGCCGGCAGCTACCTGATTTCCAACCAGCTGCAGCGGGCGGTGGCCGGCACCCTGGCGTCGGACTGGCTGGTGCGGCTGCCGCCGGACCGGATCGCCCGGTTCGTGCCGCTGATCCGCGAAGTCACCGCCGAGCAGGTGCAGGCGATGGGCCGCAAGTATTTCCAGCCGGCGCAGCAGTCGATCGTGGTGGTCGGCGACAAGGCGGTGCTGGAACAACTGGGCCAGTACGGCGAGTTCAGCGTCGCCGAATAAGTTCCGGCCGTGCATGAAAAAGGGCCGCCCAATGGGCGGCCCTTTCTTTTTGGGCAGCTGCGATCAGCGTGCGCTGTCGGTGGTGCCCTGGCGGCGCTCACCGCCGCCGCCGCCGCGCGGGCCGTGGCCCTTGGGTCCGGCGTGCGCGTGGCGTTCGCCACCGCCGGCATGCGGCCGGCGGCCGCGCGGGGCACCTTCGCGGCGCGCCGGCGGGCGGGTGCCGGCCGGGCGACCGCGGACCGGGTTGTCGTTGCCCATGCGCAGCGTCCTGGTGGGCGTGTAACCCTCGACTTCCACCACGGTGATGTCGGCCTTGAGCACGCGCTGGATGGCGCGCAGCAGGCCGCTTTCGTCCTGGGCGACCAGCGAGATCGCCTCGCCGCTGGCGCCGGCGCGGCCGGTGCGGCCGATGCGGTGCACGTAGTCCTCGGCGACCATCGGCAGGTCGTAGTTGATCACCAGCGGCAGCAGCGGGATGTCCAGGCCGCGGGCGGCGACGTCGGTGGCGACCATCACGCGGGCCTGGCCCGACTTGAAGTCGCGCAGGGCCTTCAGGCGCTGCCCTTGGCTCTTGTTGCCGTGGATGGCGACGGCGCTGATGCCGGACTTTTCAAGCTGCTCGGCAAGGCGGTTGCAGCCGTGCTTGGTGCGGCCGAATACCAGGATCTGGTCCTGGTGGCGCGTGCTGAGGATCTCGATCAGCAGGTCGCGCTTGCGCGACGTGTCCACCGGGTGCACGACGTGGCTGACGCTGGCGGCGGTGGCGTTCTGCGGCGTCACCTGCACCTGCTGCGGGTTGGTCAGGAACTCGAGGGCAAGCTTCTTGATGCTTTCCTCGAAGGTCGCCGAGAACAGCATGGTCTGGCGCTTGCGGGGCAGCGCCGAAAGCACGCGCTTGATCGCGGGCAGGAAGCCCATGTCGAGCATGCGGTCGGCTTCGTCGAGCACCAGCACCTCGACCTGGGACAGGTCGACGGTGCGCTGCTGCAGATGGTCGAGCAGGCGGCCCGGGCAGGCCACCAGCACGTCGACGCCGCGGCGCAGGGCTTCGATCTGCGGCTGCATGCCGGCGCCGCCGTAAACGGTGGCGGTGGTCATGCGCAGGTGCTTGCCGTAGGTGCGCAGGCTGTCATTGACCTGCACGGCCAGCTCACGGGTGGGGGCAAGCACCAGGGCGCGCGGCTTGCGCGGGCCGCGCATCGGGCCGGCTTCGGCCAGGCGGTGCAGCAGGGGCAGCGCGAACGCGGCGGTCTTGCCGGTGCCGGTCTGGGCGCCGCCCATCAGGTCATGGCCGGCCAGGGCCAGCGGGATCGCCTGGGCCTGGATCGGGGTGGGAATGGTGTAGCCAACGTCCGACAGCGCGCGGACGAGCTCGGGCGCGAGCCCAAGGGACTGGAAATTCATCGATGTTGCTCCGTGGTGTAACCCGGAGCGTTCCCTGAAACCGCGCTGCGAGTCTTGCTTCTGATTTTTCGCAAGGCCAGGGCGGCCGGGCGTGTTTGCGCAACGAAAGGCGTGCGGAGTGGGGCCTGGCGCAGGTCCAAGCAAGCTTGGGGCCTGGCGGCGGGGCATACCGGGGGAAAACGGTCAGCCGGTGCAGCAAACGTTGCGCACTCTACGCTATGCGGGGCGCGCGGGCCATCCCCCGGCCTTTCGGCAGGTGAATGCCATGTTCAGGCTGGCGTAGGATGGCCGCATGAAAATCAGCTTCGAACTCGAGCCAGGCGACATCGACCGATTCCACGAAGCCCTTGAACGGGCCGAGCGACGCGTGGCCTGTGCCGAAGAGTGCGACATCGTCGCCGCGGCCCGGCACAGCCTGCAGACCCTGCCGATCGAGTGCGCCCCGGGTTACATCCGCCAGCGCCTGCTGCAGGTCGTGGAGCTGGTGGACATGCTCGAGGACGAGGCCTGGTCGCTCCCGCAGGTCGAACGCCGGGAAGTGCTCAAGCTGCTGGCCTATTTCAGCGACCCCGAGGACCTGATCCCGGACGATGTCGCGGTGATCGGCCTGCTCGACGACGCGATCATGCTTGAACTGCTGCTGCGCCAGATCCGCCACGTCGTGGCGGCCTATGATGATTTCCGCCGGGCCAGGGACGACCTGGGCGCGGCCAGGGACGAAGCCGGTCGCATCGCCCTGGCCCGCGACCTGGCACGCCGCCGCGACCAGCTGCAGGCGCGCATGCGCCGTCGCCGCGTCCGCGAGGAAGTCACCCGTGCCGGCACCGCCGGCATCGGCGCCTGAGCCCAAGGAGCAAGACCGATGAGCGGTGAACAGCGTGAACTGACCTTCCGTTTCCTGGCCGAGCCCACCGACGTCAACTACGGCGGCAAGGTGCACGGCGGCGTGGTGATGAAGTGGATCGACCAGGTTGGCTACGCAGCGGCGGTT
>CAZXTV010000121.1:0-4605 GCA_964643705.1 uncultured Arenimonas sp.
GTCGATGTCGTCGCCGTCGTGCAGCATGTGGTGGTAGCGCGCCAGGTCGGCGCCCACTTCGCCCAGCCCCATCGCGACCACGTCGAAGACGCTGCCGGCCAGGCCCTGCGGCACTTCCTGGGCCAGGCCGGCGACGCGGCCTTCGCGGCGCAGCACGCCGTCGTCGGGCACGATATCGCCCGCCAGCAGGCGCAGCAGGGTGGACTTTCCGGCGCCATTGCGCCCGACGATGCAGACGCGCTCGTTCGGCTCGATCGTGACGTCGACGGCTTCAAGCAGCAGCGGGCCGCCGACGCCGTAGTCGACGCCTTGCAGGGTGATCAGGGACATGGGCCTATTCTATCGCGGCGGCGGGCGCCGCGTGCGTTCAGGAGGCGCCGTGGCGAAGCCAGCGTTCGGCCACCGAGGCCGATCCGAAGACCCGGCCATTGGCGCCTCGTTCAAGGGCGAGGATCTCGCCGTGTTCCATGTGCGCCACCAGCTCGATGCGGCCGACCACGAAGGCGACCTGCAGCTTGTCCATGCCCAGTTCGAACAGGTAGTCGACGGTCCTGGCCAGGTCGCGCTCGCCGTCGTAGTCGCCCAGGTTCTCGACCACCATCAGCTTGCGGGTCTTGCGGCGTTCGCACTCGGCGGCGATCTGGCGCCAGTAGGCCATGGAGATTTCCTGGCTGTCGCGCGGGCCGCTGACCGCGGCATAGAGGTAATCGGCACGGTCTTCGAACACGAGCCGTATATCGGGGGGCAGTGGATTCACGGGAAAAAAGGCGTCGGGGGGACGCGTATTCTAGCGTTTCGCCGGGGCTTGCGTCGGACCAGCGGGTGGTTAAGGTGGCGACCATGGCCGCCACCCGCTCCTGGACCGCCCACATCGCCGCCCTGCTGGGGCTTTCAAGCCTGCTGGGCGTGCTGTGTTTCCACTTCCCCGACCTGCTGACCAGCCGGGAATTCCGTCAGGTCTACACCGAAGGGTTCGCGCGCGGCCTGCTGCTGGTCGGCCTGGTCGCCGCGTTCGCGCTGGGCACCCTGGCCGTGCTGCGCGGCCGCGACCGGCGGGTTGCCCTGGTGGGCGTCGGCGCCGCCACGCTGGCGGTGCTGGGCGGCGGCGCCCGGGTTGGCTTCGACCAGGTCAGCGACAGTCCCTGGTCCCTGGGCCTGGACTGGTTCGTGGTGTCGCTGTTTTTTTCGGCCCTGGTCTTCGTTCCGATCGAACGCCTGCTGGGCCGCATCCCGCAGTCGCCGCTGCGGCCCGAGTGGCGCACCGACCTGGCCTATTTTTTCGTCGGCCATGTCGGCATCCAGTTCATCCTTATCGCCGTCACCGCCTGGACGGCGGGCATTGCCTCCCTGGCCGCCTACCCGCCCCTGCAGGCGGCGATCCAGTCGATGCCGCTGTGGGCACAGTTCCTGCTGGCGGTGTTCTGTGCCGACCTCGCCCAGGCGCTGCTGCACCGCGGCTACCACCGCTGGGGGCCGCTCTGGCGATTCCATGCCGTGCACCACTCCAGCCGGCACATGGACTGGCTGGCCGGTTCGCGCATGCACCTGGTGGAAATCCTGCTGACCCGCTCGATGGTGCTGCTGCCGCTGGTGCTGCTGGGCTTCGCGCCGGCCGCGATCAACGCCTACGTCATCCTGGTGGGGTTGCAGGCCGTGGTCGCGCACGCCAACCTGGGCCTGCGGTTTGGCTGGCTGGAATACGTGCTGGTGCTGCCGCGTTACCACCACTGGCACCACGCCCGCCGCGCCGATTACGTGGACGCGAATTACGCCATCCACCTGCCGCTGGTGGACATGCTGATGGGCACCTTCCGGCTGCCGCGCGACGGCAGCTGGCCCGAGGAATACGGGGTCATGGAAGCCGGCAGCGTGCCGGCCGGCATCTGGCGCCAGCACCTGGCACCCTTCCTGCCGCGGCCGGCCTCAGCGGCGGCGCAGTCCCAGCACCCAGGCGGGCAACAGCAGCAGCGCTGAGGCCGGCAGCAGCCACGCGTGGCGCGCCAGGTTGGCGGCCGGGTCGGCCAGCACGTTCAGGATCGGGTCGCCCTGGATGCCGATGTAGGCCAGGAACACCATCGCCAGTTCGAACGGCCGGGCATTGCGGCAGCTCGCGCCCAGGGCCAGTCCGGCCACCGCCACGCTGGCGCCGGTGGCCAGCAGTCCCAGCGGCCCCGGTTCGGTGCCCAGGCTTCGCAGCAGCGCCGGCAGCACCACCGCCCAGGCCAGCCCCAGCGCCAGCCCCAGCCGCGCCACCAGGATGCGCCGGCCGGCGCCCGCGGCGCTGAAAACCAGGCTGGCCGTGCCGGTGTCGCGTTCGCGCAGCGCGGCGCCGGCGAAGACGTCCACGCACAGCAGCCAGGCAAGGATCGCCGCGATGGCCATGCCCTTCGGGGGCGCGAACGCCTGCACCCCCAGCAGCACAAGCAGCGCCAGCCACCAGGTGACACGGCGCTGGCGGAGCACCAGGCGCACTTCGGCGGCGGCCAGGCGGCCCGCGGGGAACAGTTCGAACGGACGCAGCAGCCAGTCCAGCCAGCGCAGCCGCAGCCCGGCCCGTTCGCTGCGGCCGGTGCCCCGCGCCTCGGTGCGCGCCGCGGCCCAATCCAGGGCCGGGGCCAGCGCCAGCACGCCGCCTGCCGCTACCGCCAACCACAGCAGCCGGCCCAGCAGGTCCGCTACGCCGGGCTGCCAGGCGCTCCAGGCGAAGGTTTCCGTGCTGCCTTCGGTGATGTTCACGCCGATGCTGAAACCGGCCAGGCCACGTTCGGGCTGGGTTTGCGCCAGCCAATCCTGGATGTCGCGCATCGCCATCGAGATGCCCGAGGGTTCGCTGAGCCAGGTGGACGCGGCCCAGGCGGATTTTTCGGGGTCGAAAAGCTGGCCCAGGCTGATGAAGACGAAGATCCAGAGGAAAAAGTACAGGACGTTGCCGCCGGTGCGGCGCAGCCAGGGCAGCAGGTCGAACAGCACCGCGAAAAACGCCGTCACGGCCAGCGCCGGCACTGCGAACACCAGCGACGGCAGCAGCAATTGCCACGGGTCGAGCCTGGTTGATTCGGCGTGGTATTGCTGGGCCACCGCGCCGATGCCCAGGCCTACCAGGACCAGCAGCGCGAACACCAGCATGTGGCTGGTCCATTTGGCCAGCAGGTAGCCCGGGCGTGTCATCGGCGTCGCCACCAGCAGCTGCCAGACCCGGGTTTCGAAATC
This sequence comes from uncultured Arenimonas sp., assembly GCA_964643705.1. Classification (GTDB taxonomy): domain Bacteria; phylum Pseudomonadota; class Gammaproteobacteria; order Xanthomonadales; family Xanthomonadaceae; genus Arenimonas. The sequence goes on from CAZXTV010000121.1 coordinate 3,211, forward strand.
CCGCGACAGGGTGCCGCGCACGATGTAGAAACCAAACAGCGACAGCGTGCTGGCGTAAAGCATGCCCAGCACCATGCCCACCCACGCGCTGGAATACAGGCCGCGCGCGCCGCCGACGCCCACCGTGACATACCCCGCGTCCGCCGTCGGGAACAGCCACCAGGTCGCGATGCCGACCCCGCACAGCACCACCCAGAAGCGCGTGCTGCGACTGCGCTCCCGGAAGTCGGCGTGAACGATCGCGGCGAAGCGTCTCAGGGCGTCCACGTCAGCGGGCCCCGTGGCGCTCGAGCAACCACAGGTAGGCGTCTTCGAGGTCAGGCTCCACCGCCGTCGCCCCCTGCCCCGGCGAGTGTTCCGACACCAGGCGCAGGCGGATGCCGTCGGCGCGGCGCAGCGAACTGCTGATGGCGAAGCGGCTGCGCACGCCGGCAAGCTCGCCCTCGGGCACGGTCCATTCCCAGGCATGGCCACGCGCCTGGGCGATCAGACGCTCGGGTTCGCCGTGGAAGAGCCGCTGGCCGCGCGCCATTACCGCCAGCGACGTCGCGCTGGCCTCGATGTCGGAAACGATGTGCGTGGACAGGATGACCAGGCGTTCGCCGGCCAGGTCGGTGATGAGATGGCGGAAGCGAAGGCGTTCCTCGGGATCCAGGCCAACCGTGGGTTCGTCCACGATCAGCAGGCGGGGGTCGTTGAGCAGGGCCTGGGCGATCCCCACCCGCTGGCGCATGCCGCCGGAAAATCCGCCCAGGCGCCGGTCGGCGGCGTCCGACAGGCCGACCAGGGCCAGGCAGTGGTCGACGCGATCGCGCGCCCGCTTTTGCGGCAGGCCTTTCACGGCGGCCAGGTAGGCCAGGAACTCGCGCGCGCTCAGCGCCGGGTAAACGCCGAAATCCTGCGGCAGGTAACCCAGCTCGGCGCGCAGCGCGTCGGGCTCGCGGGCGATGTCGGTGCCGTTCCAGGTGATCCGGCCGCTGCCGGGCCGGGCCAGCGTCGCCAGGATGCGCATCAGGGTCGATTTGCCGGCGCCATTGGGGCCCAGCAGGCCCAGGATGCCCGGGCCCAGGGCCAGGTCGACGCCGGCCAGCGCCTCATGGCCGTTCGGATAGCGGTAACCCACGCCTTCGACGCGCAATTCGCAGTGCATTGTCCTACCTACGCCAGGAAGCCATCCGGCCCTGGCCCGACAATGCGGCAATACGCGGCGCCGGCACGCGTGCCGGAGCGCAGGGTGACTTTAGTCCGGGATCAGCCTGCCGCCAGAAGGCGGCGGTGTTCGACCAGGATGCAGCGGTCCTGCACCACGTCGATTCCCTGGGCGACCAGCGCGGCGGCGAAGGCGTCGTCGCGGATACCCAGCTGCAGCCAGACGGCCGACGGCCGCTTGGCCAG
>CAZXTV010000121.1:4615-6323 GCA_964643705.1 uncultured Arenimonas sp.
TCCACCTTGCCCGGGATGTCCTGCAGGCGCCGGAATACCGGCTGGCCCAGGATGTGTTCGACCTCGGGGTAATACACGGGCACCGGCACGATGTCGTAACCGACACGTTCCAGGTAGCGCGGCACGTCGATGGCCGGCTGGCCGCGCTGGGACTCCGTCTTGATGCCCAGCACGGCGATGCGCCGCACCCGGCCCAGCAGCGCCCGCAGGCCGTCGTCGTCGTCGATCAGTCGGCCCGGGGTCGCCATGGCTCAGTGCTCGTGGCCGCCGGCGCCGTGCACGTGGCCGTGCGCCAGCTCTTCGACGCTGGCGTCGCGCACGTCCATCACTTCAACGGCGAAATGCAGGCTCTGGCCGGCCAGCGGGTGGTTGCCGTCGACCGTGACCATGCCGTCCTCGATCTTGGAGATGACGACGGAAATCGCGCCTTGCGGCGTCTGGGCCTGGAAGTGCATGCCGACCTCGATGTCGTCGACGCCCTGGAAGGCTTCGCGCGGCACGGTCTGGACCAGCATCTCATTGGGGCTGCCGTAACCTTCTTCCGGGCCGACCACGACGTCGAACTTGTCGCCGGCGCTGCGGCCCTCCAGGGCCTTTTCCAGGCCCGGCACGATGTTGCCGGCGCCGTGCAGGTAGACCAGCGGCTGGGCGCCGGACGAGGAATCGATCACTTTGCCGGCATCGTCGGTCAGCGTGTAGTGGAAGGTGGCGACGGTGCGCTCGGCAATCTGCATTTGGGGAATCCTTGGGAAATCAGGCCAGCCGGGAATCCGGCGGGCGGAGGAGAATCGCGGGTGCATAGGCTAGGCGATGCGCCCGGTGGGCGCAAACCAGGCGCCCAAAAAACACGGGGCCCCGGTCGTTGCCGACCGGGGCCCCGGGTTCACGCGGGAAGGCGCCTTATTCCGGCTGCACTTCGTCCGCCTGCATGCCCTTCTGGCCCTTCACGACCTTGAAGGAGACCTTCTGGCCTTCCTGCAGGGACTTGAAGCCGGTGCCCTGGATAGAGCGGAAGTGGACGAACACGTCCTCGCCACTTTCGGGGGTGATAAAGCCAAAGCCCTTGGCGTCGTTGAACCACTTCACGGTGCCGGTCTGACGGTCAGACATATCTCATTCCTTGTAACAATTAAGGTTGGGTACCCACGATCGGCCGTACCGGACAACCGTAGTTTGCTGAACATACGCGCTTACGGCCGGGAAAGCGAATGCTTTAGAATGACGGGTTAACGGATCGCCCGCCGCCGCCCGCCGATCCCCCCTCCTCCAAGCCTTCCCTGGGTCAGCCATGTCCGCCTTCGCCACCGAGCGGGTCCTGTCCGTCCGGCACTGGACCGACGCCTATTTCAGCTTCACCACCACCCGCGACGACGGCCTGCGCTTCGACAACGGCCAGTTCGTGATGATCGGCCTGGAGGTCAACGGCCGGCCGCTGATGCGGGCCTATTCGATCGCCAGCGCCAACTGGGAGGAACAGCTGGAGTTCTTCTCGATCAAGGTCCAGGACGGCCCCCTGACCTCCCGCCTGCAGCACATCCAGCCGGGGGACGACCTGCTGGTGAGCCGCAAGCCCACCGGCACCCTGCTCATTTCCGACCTGCATCCGGGCCGCAATCTCTACCTGCTGGGCACCGGCACCGGCCTGGCGCCCTTCCTGGGCGTGGTGAAGGACCCGGAAACCTACGAACGCTTCGACCGGGTCATCCTG
>CAZXTV010000122.1:0-6281 GCA_964643705.1 uncultured Arenimonas sp.
CATCACCGGTACGCCGGCGTGGGCGCCCAGGGCGCGCAGGTTGTGCGAGATCGCGTCCAGGTCCACGCGGATGCGCGTGGGCCGCTGGCCGAAGATGTCGTCGCGGTGGGCGGCGGGGTCCATGCGCGGATTCTAGCCCGAGCCAACCCTGGCCCGGTGCCGGCCTATTCGAAGCTGCCGACGCTGTCCCGGGCCAGGTTGTCGAAGCGGGTGTACTCGCCGAAGAACTTGAGCTTGATCATGCCGGTGGGGCCGGAACGCTGCTTGGCGATGATGACCTCGGCCAGGCCCTTGTCGCCCGAGTCCTTGTGGTAGTACTCGTCGCGGTAGATGAACATGATGATGTCGGCGTCCTGCTCGATGGCGCCCGATTCACGCAGGTCGGCCATGACCGGGCGCTTGTCGGTACGCGATTCCAGGCCGCGGTTGAGCTGCGACAGCGCCACCACCGGCACGTTCAGTTCCTTGGCCAGGGCCTTGAGCGAGCGCGAGATCTCGGAGATTTCGTTGGTGCGGTTCTCGCCGGTGCCGGGCACCTGCATCAGCTGCAGGTAGTCGACGACGATCAGGCCCAGGTCGTGTTCGCGCTTGATGCGGCGGGCCTTGGAGCGCAGCACGTCGGGCGACAGCGCCGGGGTGTCGTCGATGAAGACCTTCACTTCCGACAGCATCTTGATCGCCATGTTCACCCGCGACCAGTCCTCGTCCTCGAGCTGGCCGGTGCGCAGCCGGGTGGCGTTGATGCGCCCGATCGAGGAAATAAGGCGGAAGGCCAGCTGCGAGGACGACATTTCCATCGAATAGACCGCCACCGCCTTCTTGGTCTTGAGCGCGGCGAATTCGGCGATATTGAGAGCCAACGTTGTTTTTCCCATCGCCGGCCTGGCCGCCAGGATGATCAGGTCCGACGGCTGCAGGCCGGCGGTGAGTTCGTCGAGGTCGGCGAAGCCGGTGGGCAGGCCGGTGACGTTGCCCTGGTTTTCGTAACGTTCCTGCAGGACCTGGAAGGCGTCCTTCATGGCATCGCGCAGGGTGACGAAGTCGGCGCGACCGCGGCGGCCCTGCTCGGCGATCTTGAAAACCCGCATCTCGGCGGCCGACAGCACTTCCTGGCTGTCGCGGCCCTCGGGCTGGAATCCGTCGTTGACGATCTCGGTGCCGGCCTCGATGAGCTGCCGCAGCACGGCTTTCTCGCGCACGATTTCGGCATAGGCGCGGATGTTGGCGGCCGAGGGCGTGGTGCTGGCCAGTTCGATCAGGTAGCCGGTGCCGCCGATCTGTTCGCTCAGCGAATTCGATTCGAACCACTCGCCCAGGGTGACGGCGTCGAAGGGTTTGTTCTTTTCGCTCAGCTCGCGGATGGCGCGGTAGATGAGCCGGTGGTCGCGACGGTAGAAATCGTGTTCGGTGAGGAAATCGCCGACGCGGTCGAGTGAGTCGGGAGCGAGCATCAGCCCGCCCAGCACCGCCTGTTCGGCTTCGACCGACTGGGGCGGCAGGCGCAGGGCGTCGATCTTGGCGTCGGTGCGGAAGGATTCGGGACGTGCGGACATGTGCGCCTTGTTCTTGGATGCGACGTGGCGGGGCCATCTGGGGCCAGGTCGGTCATCCTACGGCCCCGGCCCCCGGAGCGTTAGGCATAACCCTGTGTATAACCGGTGGGAATCTCATGCCGCGAGACTGCCGGGGCAAAAGGAAAGGGGCGCCTGGGCGCCCCTTCCGGTGGCAAGCAGCGCGCGGGCGTCATTCCACGCAGATCGCGTCCCCGCCATCACCCTTGCCGACGCCGCCGGTTTCGTTGCACAGCAGGATGAACAGGTTGCAGCTGCCGCCCTCGCCATTGCTGGTGCAGCAGCTGATGGTCTTGGTCTCGGTGCTGCAATCGGCCGTCTCGTAACCCTGCGGCGTGCCGTTGGGGTCAACGGCGGGCGCGAACCGGCCGGGGGTCGGCACCGTGCCGACGGGCGGCTTCCGGGGCGGCGTGGCGACGCGGGCCGGGCGCGGCGTCGGCGCGGTGCTGCGCTGCCTGGCATCGATTTCATCGGGCTCGATGCCCTGGGTTGCCGCCGGCGGCGCCGACGGCTTGCGCACGGTGGCGTCGGACGCGGCGGCGGCGATCACCGACGCGCCAAGGATGGTAGCGAACAGTACTTTGACAAAGGCGTTCATGGACGGTCTCCTGATGGCCTGGGGGGGCATCAGGTGAAACGCAGGGAGGCCGGGAACGGGGCCAGGAAGCAAGAAGGCCGCCCCGGGGGGCGGCCTTCGGCATTGCAGCTTGCGGCCCGGGATCAGGCTTCGGCTTCGACGACCACCTTGACGGTGGTGCCGACGTCGGCGTGCAGGCGCACTTCGATGTCGAACTCACCGGTCCGGCGCAGGGCGCCTTCGCCCATCACCACTTCGCTCTTGTTGAGCTCGAAGCCGGCGGCCGTGAAGGCCTCGGCGATGTCGCGCGGGCCGACCGAGCCGAACAGCTTGCCTTCGGTCGAGGCGTTGGCGGCGATGGTGACCGTCGCGCCCTCGAGCTTGGCCTTGCGGGCTTCGGCGTCGGACAGGTGGGCGTTGGCCTTGGCTTCGTACTCGGCGCGCTTGGCCTCGAACTGGGCCACGTTGTCGGCGGTCGCCGGCACGGCCTTGCCGTAGGGGATCAGGTAGTTGCGGCCGAAACCCGGCTTGACCTTGACCTTGTCGCCCAGGCCGCCGAGGTTGACGACCTTCTGCAGGAGGATCAGTTCCATTTCTTTAACTCCGTAACGTTAGCGGGGCGCGTGGCCCCGCAACTGTGGCTGTCCGTCAGGATCAGTTCTGGTGGTTGTCGGTGTACGGGATCAGGGCCAGCTCGCGGGCGCGCTTGATCGCGGTCTGCAGCTGGCGCTGGTACTTGGCCTTGGTGCCGGTGATGCGGCTGGGAACGATCTTGCCGTTCTCGGTCAGGTACTGGCGCAGGGTGTTGAGATCCTTGTAGTCGATCTCCTTGACACCTTCGGCGGTGAACTTGCAGAACTTGCGGCGGCGGAAGAACTTGCTCATGTGTGTCTCCTGGCTCAGGCCGCGTCGGCGTTGCTGTTGCGGTTGTCGTTGTCGCCGCTGCCGATGCCGGACTCTTCGTCCTCACGGCGCGGGCGGCGCTCGGTCTTCTCGTCCTTGCTCTTCATGATCAGGGACTGCTCGGTGACGGCCTCTTCGCGGGCGATGACCATGTGGCGCAGCACGGCGTCATTGAAGCGGAAGCCGTCGACGAGCTCGGTGAGGACCTTCTGGCCGCACTCGACGTTCATCAGCACGTAGTGGGCCTTGACCAGGTTGTCGATGGCATAGGCGAGCTGGCGGCGGCCCCAATCCTCGAGGCGGTGGATCTTGCCTTCACCACCCTCGATCAGCGACTTGTAGCGCTCGATCATGGCGGGCACCTGCTCGCTCTGGTCCGGATGGACCATGAAGACGACTTCGTAATGGCGCATTGTTGTTTCCTTGTGGATGCGGCCGTGGATTCGGCCTGGCAGCCCCCGGCCGGGATGGGTGGCCATCCGCCGTGGAGCAAGGTCTCCCCGGGTTGGGGAGCCGCGCATTATGCCAGAACTCATCCAGCGGCCGCAAGGCGCTGACCCACAAAGGAATTTGCCCGCTTACTGGTGCCGGGATGCCGCCAGCAGGGCTTCGTCACGGATCTTTTCGGCTTCCGACTCGGCGACGGCCAGCACGCCATCGGCCTCGGTGACGCAGGCGTCACGCTCCTGGCCACGGCTCATGCCGTCGCAGCGCTCGATCGCGATCTTGTGGCGACCCTGGGCTTCGGTGTGCATGACGTCGTAGCGGGCATGGGCGGAAGCCACCATGGCTTCGGACTCGGACTCGTTGAGGTCGTCGTGGGCGTCGCCTTCGGCTTCCCGGTAGTCCTGGCGGGCCTCGGAAAGCTCGCCGCCGGCTTCGGACATGTCTTCAGCGGCGTCGTGGCGCGCCTCGGCGTTGGCTTCGGTGGCCTCGACGCGGGCTTCCGCGACGTCACGCGAGGTTTCCGAGCTGCTTTCCTGGCAACCGGCGAGCAGGGCCAGGGAAATGGCGAGGGTGAGCAGGATGATCATCGAACGATTCATGGGGCTGGCTCCTGGTGCGACGGGGGACCCCCGTCTCGGGATGGGGACGTTTCCTCCATCTGGGCCCCGACTCTGGCGCGACGCCAGCCGTACGTCGGTGCGCTATCGCACGTAGCGCCCGTCGTGTTCCCCGAGGAATCGCAGGACCTGCTGTTCCGCCGACTCCCGGCCAATGCCGTATCGCTCCTGGATCAGGCCGGCCAGCTTCTGGACGTGGCCGTCGGTGGCGACCAGCTCGTCCACCGTCGCCAGCGGCCAGGTCTGTTTGGCTTCGGCGAGGCGTTTTTTCCAGCGTCCGGCCGAACCCGCGACCCGGCGCAGCGGGTGTGCGTCGCCGGCAGAGGGGAAAGTCCGGGGCGCCGGCCGGTCCGCGCCGGCAGCACGCGGCATGCCGGGCAGCAGGCGCAGCGGCCCTGCCGGCAGCTCGACCGGGGCCGGGCGCACGGCCGCCTCGGACGACGCCAGCGGCACAAACAGCGACTTGAGGGACACGAAAAACCCGGCTGCCCCGTCCGGCGGGCTGAAACCGCCGTCGGCGGCCGGTCCGGACACAGGGGAAGGGTTGGATTGATTTTTCATGGAGACCTCGCAGGCAGCAGGTTGTGCGCGTGGGCCGGCCCCGCCCATTCCATCCCTGGCCCGGGCGGGGACCTCTGTGGGGGATAGCGGAGAGAGACGCCTCCCCCGCCCGACACGAATCAGATCTTGCCGAGCATCCACAGCACCAGCAGGATCACGAGGATGATGCCGACCACGCCGCTCGGGCCGTAGCCCCAGTTGCGGCTGTGCGGCCAAGTCGGGAAGGTGCCAAGCAGCACCAGGACGAGAAGGATCAGAAGAATCATTGCGACGCTCATGGCGAACTCCCTGTGGATGACCTGGGAGCAATCTAGCCAGTCGCGACGGCTTCTTCGGTGCGCTTGCGCACATTGGCGGCCCGGCGCCGCCGGGCAGGAGTCAGGCCAGCGTTTGTTCGGTGCTGAAGCTCTCGCCGCAGCCACACTCGGCCGACACCCGCGGGTTGCGGAAGATGAATTGCTGGTTCAGGCCCTGGCTGACGAAGTCGATCTCGGTGCCGTCCACCTGGGGCAGGCTGTGGGCATCCACGTGCACCTTCACGCCGTCGGTTTCAAAGACGGTGTCGTCCGGGCCGGCGGCCGTGGCCATGTCCACCACGTAGGCAAAACCGGTGCAGCCGGACTTGCGGACCCCGAAGCGCAGGCCCAGGGTACCGGGCGTCTGGGCCTGGTACTTGCGGATGCGATCGGCGGCGGCGGGGGTCAGCGTGATGGCCATGGCGGGGTCCGTGCTTAGTCGGGGGCGAGGCAGCGCGAAGTATAACGTCGCTGCGCCGGGGCGCGCCTGCGGGTATCCTTGCGCACTTAACCAGATGGGCCCGTTGGGGCAGGGAATCAAGGCATGGCAGTGGTCAGCGTCCAGCAGGCGCTCGGCGGGGAAGTCACCCCGGGCGGGGAAGTCACGGTCCGCGGCTGGGTTCGCACCCGGCGCGACTCCAAGGCGGGCCTGAGTTTCGTCAATGTCAGCGACGGCTCCTGCTTCGCGCCGATCCAGGTGGTCGCGCCGGCCACGCTGGCCAACTACGAAGACGAGGTCCGCCGGCTCAGCGCCGGCTGTTCCGTCGTGGCCACCGGCACCCTGGTGCCATCCCAGGGCCAGGGCCAGGGTTTCGAGATCCAGGCCAGCGCCATCGAGGTGCTGGGTTGGGTCGAAGACCCGGAAACCTACCCCATCCAGCCCAAGGCCCACTCGCTGGAGTTCCTGCGCGAGGTCGCCCACCTGCGCCCGCGCACCAACCTGTTCGGCGCGGTCACCCGCATCCGGCACTGCCTGGCCCAGGCGGTGCACCGGTTCTTCCACGAACAGGGCTTCTACTGGATCAACACGCCGATCATCACCACGTCCGACGCCGAAGGCGCCGGCCAGATGTTCCGCGTCTCGACCCTGGACATGGCCAACCTGCCGCGCGACGGCAAGGGCAACGTCGATTTTTCGAAGGACTTCTTCGGCAAGGAGACCTTCCTTACGGTGTCGGGCCAGCTCAACGTCGAGGCCTATTGCCTGGCCCTGAGCAAGGTCTACACCTTCGGGCCGACCTTCCGCGCCGAGAACAGCCACACCACCCGGCACCTGGCCGAGGTCTGGATGATCGAGCCGGAAATCGCC
>CAZXTV010000123.1:0-6148 GCA_964643705.1 uncultured Arenimonas sp.
CCCGGATCTATGGCGGGCTGGTGCAGCGGCGCCAGGCGGCCTACGCCAGCGGCGCGCGACCGGTGCAGCAGGTGGGCGTTCCCGTGCTGGTGATCGGCAACCTGGTCGCGGGCGGCGCCGGCAAGACGCCGCTGGCCATCGGCCTGGCAAAGGCCCTGGCACGTCGCGGCTGGAAACCGGGCATCGCCAGCCGTGGCCATGGCCGGCGCGGCATGGGACCCACCTGGGCGCGTCCTGACTCCGATCCGGCCGAGTGTGGCGACGAGCCCCTGCTGATCGCCCGCCAGACCGGCCTGCCGGTGGCGGTTGACCGCGATCGCGTCGCGGCTGCCCGGCGGCTGGTCGAGGCGGGCTGCGACCTGGTCATCGCCGACGACGGCCTGCAGCACCACCGGCTGGGCCGCGACGTCGAGATCGAGGTTCGCGACGGCGAACGCCGGCTGGGCAATGGCCGGCTAATGCCCGCCGGGCCGCTGCGCGAGCCACCCGGCCGCCCGGTCGATTTCCGGGTGATCAACGGCGGCGAAGCGGCCCAGGGCGAATGGCGCATGGACCTGCGCCTGGGCGATGCGCGGCCGCTTGGGCCGGGCGAGCCACGCCCGGTGGGGCTGTTCGCGCCCGGACCGGTGCACGCCATCGCCGGCATCGGCAATCCGGCGCGGTTCTTCCAGGCCCTGCGCAGCGCCGGGCTGGAAGTGCTCGAACATGCTTTCCCCGACCACCATGCCTACCGGGCGGCGGACCTGGCGTTCAGCCCGCCGGCGCCGCGCCTGATGACCGAGAAGGACGCGGTCAAATGCACCGGCTTCGGCCTGCGCGACGCCTGGGCCGTACCGGCGGTGGCCGAGCTGCCGGACGCCTTCGTGGAAGCCGTCAACCGCCGCCTTGCGCAAGCCCGGCGCGCACCCGACCCGGGAACCAGCCAGTGAATGCACCCGACTTCATCGTTGCCATCCCCGCACGTTTCGGCGCCTCGCGCCTGCCAGGCAAACCGCTGCGACTGATTGCCGGCGAACCCATGGTCGTGCACGTGGCGCGCCGCGCGCTGGCGGCAGGCGCCCGCGAAGTCGTGGTCGCCACCGACAATTCGCGCATCGCCGCGGCCCTGGCCGGCCAGGATCTGCGCGTTTGCATGACCCGTGCCGACCATGCTTCCGGCACCGACCGCCTGGCCGAATGCGCCACGCAGCTGGCCTGGCCGGACGACACCATCGTGGTGAACCTGCAGGGCGACGAACCCTTCGCGCCACCGGAAGGCATCCGCGCCGTGGCGCAGGTGCTGGCCGACGGGCAGGCCGAGATGGCGACCCTGGCCGCGCCCATCGACGACGCCGACACCCTGTTCGACCCCAACGCCGTGAAGCTGGTGCGTGACCGCAACGGCCTGGCCCTGTATTTCAGCCGCGCGCCGATCCCCTGGCAACGCGACCGCTTCGCCCGCGACCGCGTCGGACCAATAGCCGGCGCCGCCTTGCGACACATCGGCATCTACGCCTACCGCGCCGGCTTCCTGCGAACCTTCTCGGGCTTGCCACCCGGCAGCCTGGAACAGCTCGAAGCGCTGGAACAGCTGCGCGTGCTCGAAGCGGGCTATCGCATCGCGGTGGGGCTCAGCCCGGTGCCGTTCCCGCCCGGCGTGGACACCGAAAGTGACCTGGCCCGCGCGGAAGCCCGGTTCGCAGCTAATACTTAGAATTTACTATAAGACGTAACCTATTGAATATATTGTTTGTTTGCATGGGGAATATTTGCCGGTCGCCGCTGCTCGAAGGCTGGGCCGCACATCGTCGCGCGGACGGTGCGGTCGCCTATTCGGTGGATTCGGCCGGGACCGGCGGCTGGCATGCCGGCCGGCCGCCGGACCCCCGCGCCATCGCCGCCGGGCTTCGGCGGGGCCTGGACATCTCCAGCCAGCGTGCTCGCCAGCTGCAGTACGCCGACTTCCAGCGATTCGACCTGGTGCTGTGCGCGGACCGCGACAACCTCGCCGCCGCGCGTTCGCTCGCCCCCGGCTCGGCGCGGCCGCGCATCGCGCTGGTGCTGGACTGGTGCGGGGTGAAGCGGGGCGGGGAAGTACCGGACCCGTACAAGGGCCACGAGCGCGATTTCGACCACGTCTGCCAGCTGGCCAGCGAGGCCGCCGAGGGGCTGCTGCGGCGTTTGGCTTCAGGGGCATAATGCCCAGGACTCCCCGGACACAAGAACCATGACCGTCGCCCACGCCGCCCCGGAACTCCCGGCCCAACTGCAGTGGCTCAATGCCGATCCCCAGCGCATCGAAGCCCATCGCGGCCGCGTGCTGGGCCTGGTGTTCTGGAACGCCGCGTCGCCGTATTGCCACACCCTGCTTGGCGAACTGCTGCGGCTGCAGTCGAAGTTCCCGGTGGGCCTGTCGCTGATCGGCATCCACCTGCCGCGTTTTGATTCCGAACTCGACGGCCGCCTCGTGCTCAAGGCGGCCAACCGGCTGGGCCTGCCGTTCCCGGTCGCCAATGACCGCGGCTGGACCACCTGGCAGCACTACGGCGTGCAGTCCTGGCCCTCGGTGGCGCTGGTCGACACCCGTGGTCGTCTGCGCGACCTGTTCACCGGCGACGACCAGGCCGGCCGCCTGGAAACCGCCATCCGGAACCTGGTGGATGAAGTCGGCGGCGCCGTGGTGCAGGCCGATCCGCCGCGTCGCCTGGGCACCGAATCGCGGCTGCCGCTGTCGTTCCCCTCCGGCCTGGCCGTCGGGGAAAACCACCTGTACGTGGCCGACACCGGCCACCACCGCATCCTCGAGTGCACCCACTCGGGCCGGATCCTGCGCGAATTCGGCACCGGCCATGGCGACCTCGTCGACGGTGCGCCGGAAGACGCCGCATTCCGCCACCCGCGCGGCCTGTGCCTGGTGCGCGAATCCCTGTACGTGGCCGACACCGGCAACCACGCGCTGCGCCGCATCCGCCTGCTCGACGGCGTGGTGGAAACCCTGGCCGGCACCGGCCGGCCGGGCTCGCCGCGCGAAGGCAGCGGGAAGGCCTCCGAGCTGCCGCTCAACCAGCCCTGGGACGTGGTCGGCAACCTCGAGCGCATCTACATCGCCCTGGCCGGCAGCAACCAGGTCTGGGAGTTCGAGCTGGGCCAGGCGCGCCTGAAGCTGACGGCGGGCTCCGGCGAGCTGGGCCTCGCCGATGGCCCGGCCCACGGCGCGATGTTCGCCCATCCGGCGGCGCTGGCCCAGGTGCAGCAGACCCTGTACATCGCCGACGCCGCCAGCTCCGCCATCCGCTCGCTGCAAATCACCCAGGGCCAGGTACAGACGCTGGTGGGGCAGGGGCTCTACGAATTCGGCAACCAGGACGGCCAGCGCCGGGAGGCGCGCCTGCAATATCCGCTGGCGATCGCGCTCGACCCGGCCAGCCCGGTGCTCTGGATCGCCGACAGCTACAACGGCTGCCTGCGCCGGCTGCGCCTTGGTGGCGGTGACGTCAGCACCCATGCACTGCCGCAGGCGCTGGACCAGCCCTCGGCGCTGGCCGCAGCCCCTGGCTCGCTGTGGATCGCCAATTCCGGCGCGCACGAAGTGCTGCGCTTCGACCTGGGCACCGGCAAGCTCGCCCGGCTGCCGATCGGCGAATGACCGACGGGCCGGCGCAAGCCGGGGATTTCGACGGCAAGGCCTTCGTGCGCCAGCTGACCCTGGCCCCGGGCGTCTATCGCATGCTGGCCGCCGATGGCGCCGTGCTCTACGTCGGCAAGGCCGCGTCGCTCCGAAAGCGCGTCGCCAGCTATTTCCTGAAGGAACAGCCTTCGCGGCGCATCGCGCTGATGGTGGCGCAGATCGCCGGCATCGACGTGACGGTGACCCGCACCGAAAGCGAGGCGCTGATCCTCGAGAACCAGCTGATCAAATCCCTGCGGCCGCGTTACAACGTGTTGCTGCGCGACGACAAGAGTTACCCGCACATCGTGCTCACCGACGAAACCTGGCCACGCCTGGCCTACCAGCGCGGGCCACGGGCGGTGCCGGGGCGCTATTTCGGGCCGTTCACCAGTTCGGGCGCGGTGCGCGAAACCCTGGACCTGATGTTCAAGCTGTTCAAGCTGCGCAGCTGCGAGGACAGCGTCTTCCGCAACCGCAGCCGGCCCTGCCTGCAGCACCAGATAGGCCGCTGCAGCGCGCCCTGCGTCGGCCTGGTGCCGACCCGCGAATACGACGCCACGGTGCGGCGCGCGGTCTTGTTCCTGGAAGGCCGCAGCACCGAACTGGTGGACGAGCTTGGCCAGGCCATGGAAGCGGCCAGCGCGCGGCTTGAATTCGAACAGGCGGCGACGCTGCGCGACCAGATCGCCGCGATCCGGCGCATCCAGGCCCGCCAGTACGTCGAAGGCGAACAGGTGGAGATGGACGTGCTGGCCTGCGTGCTCGAGCGCGGCCAGGCCTGCGTGCTGCTGATGGCTTTCCGCAACGGCTACAACCAGGGCACGCGCAGTTTCTTCCCCAAGGCCAACGGCGCCGAGTCCTGCGAAGAAGTGCTGGGTGCCTTTGTCGCCCAGCATTACCTCGAACACCGGCCGCCGCGCGAAATCGTGCTCAGCCACGCCATCGCCGACCAGGGCCTGCTGCAGGAGGTGCTGGCCAGCCAGGCCGGCCGCAAGGTCGAAATCAAGTCCTCGGTGCGTGGCGAACGCGCCCGTTACCTCGACATCGCCGGCCAGAATGCCGCCCTGGCCCTGGGCACCGAACTGGCCAGCAGCGCCAGCCAGCGTGCGCGCCTGGCCTCGCTGCAGGAACTGCTGGGCCTGGCCGAAACACCGGCGCGCATCGAGTGTTTCGACATCAGCCACACCATGGGCGAGGCCACCGTCGCTTCCTGCGTGGTCTTTGATGCCGAGGGGCCGGTGCGCGGGCAGTACCGGCGCTACAACATCAGCGGCATCGAACCCGGCGACGATTACGCGGCCATGCACCAGGCCCTGGAACGGCGCTTCCGCCGCGGCATGGAGGACGGCGTGCTGCCGGACCTGCTGCTGATCGACGGCGGCGCCGGCCAGCTGGCGCAGGCGCGGTCGGTGCTCGAAACGCTGGGCGTGCCCGGCGTGGCCATGGTGGGTGTCGCCAAGGGCGAGGCGCGACGTGCCGGCCACGAGGCCCTGGTGTTTCCCGATGGCCGCGAAATCCGCCCCGGTGCCGCGTCTCCGGGCCTGCAGCTGGTGCAGCAGGTGCGCGACGAGGCCCATCGTTTCGCCATCACCGGCCATCGCGGAAAACGGCAGAAAACCCGCGAAACCAGCCGCCTCGAGGACATCCCGGGCATCGGCCCGCGCCGTCGCGCCGCGTTGCTCAAGCACTTCGGCGGGCTGGCGGGACTGCGTGAGGCCGGCGTCGAGGAAATCGCGCGCGCCGAGGGCGTGAGCGCGGCGCTGGCACAGCGCATCTACGATGCATTGCACGGACTTGAGCCATAATCGGGCCATCCCGCTCCCGGCGAAATAATGACCCTGACCATCCCGACCATGCTCACCATCTTCCGGATCCTGCTGATCCCGGTGCTGGTGGCCGTGTTCTACCTGCCTTACGGCTGGACCAACATCGCGGCCGCCGCAGTGTTCGTGCTGGGGGCGGCCACGGACTGGGCGGATGGCTGGATCGCGCGGCGTTATGGCATGTATTCGGCCTTCGGCGCCTTCCTGGACCCGGTGGCCGACAAGCTGACGGTGGCCTTCGCGCTGCTGCTGGTGGTGGAACGCTACCCGACCCCCTTCATGGCGATGCTGGCGGCGGTGATCATCGGGCGCGAGATCACCATCTCGGCCCTGCGCGAATGGATGGCGCAGATGGGCGCCCACGGCCTGGTCAAGGTGGCCGCGCTGGGCAAGATAAAAACCATCGTGCAGATGACCGCGATCAGCTGCCTGCTGTTCCAGGAAGACCTGCTGTTCCTGCCGGTGTTCCGGATCGGCGAATGGCTGCTGGCGGTCGCGGCGGCGCTGACCCTGTGGTCGGGCTGGGATTACCTGCACGCGGCCTGGCCAACCATGCGCAAGAAGGGTTGAATCGAAAAAGGTATTGACAGGGACCGGGGCAATCCCCAAAATGCGCGTCTCTTGCGGGAATAGCTCAGTTGGTAGAGCACGACCTTGCCAAGGTCGGGGTCGCGAG
>CAZXTV010000124.1:0-6140 GCA_964643705.1 uncultured Arenimonas sp.
CACGTAGGGCGCGCCGTGCATCACGATCAGGCGGTCGCGCGCGGCGTCGTTGACGCCCGGCTCCAGCCCGTCCATGCGCATCGAATAGCCATTGCCGCCGTGGTAGGTCTCGGCGGTGCGGAACAGGCCCAGGCTCGACTGGTGGCTGCCTTCGCGGTTGGAAAAATCCGTGGCGACGTTGCCGCCGCTGCCCTGGCCATGGGCCACGTGTTCGACGAACAGCAGCCGGGCCTGTTCCAGGTCGAACACCCACAGGCGCGGCTCGGTGGACGGCCGCGAGTAGTCGATCACCGCCAGCCGGCGGGCCGAGGGTGCGCTGGCCAGCGCGCATTCGCGCGCCTGCAGCGCCAGCGCCAGCACCCGGGCGTCAGCCTCGGGGGCCTGGGCCTGCAGCTTTTCCAGCAGCGAGGGTTTGGCCAGCGCCGGCCCGGCCACGAGCAGCGCCGTGCAGCACAGGGTTCGCAGCAAGGCCATCAGCCGGTCTCCAGGTTCATTGCCCTTCAGCATGGGGGCTGGCCGGCAGGAATTCATCCCCGGCCTCGAGAATTGTCAGCGCCGGCGTCCGGCGCAGGGCTTCGTCGGTCACCACCAGGGTGGCGCCGGGCGACAGGATGTCATACACGCGCGCCAGGAAGCGGGGGTCGGCGTCCAGGCCGGCCTGGCCCAGGACCCCGGCCGGGTCGTCGGCGCCGTCGCCCAGCACCCGCAGCCAGCGGCGGCGCGGCCGGTCGGGCAGGGACGCGGCCGCCTCCGGCTGCAGGCCGTCGAGCAGCAGGTAGGCCCGGGTACCTTCCGGCACCGGGCCGGCCAGTTTCACCGGTGCCCGCCCGATCTCGATGCCCTCGCGCATCACCACCATTTCGCGCTCACCCAGGCTCAGCACCACGGTTACCTGGCCGGGCGGTGCCTGGCCAGGCTGCCAGCTGAAGCCCGCGCCCGCGGGCACCGGCAGCGACAGGTCGGCCACGCGCGTCCCCAGCGTCGGCGGCGCCGAGGCCGCGGGGAAAAGGCTGGGATCGGCCAGCATGGGGACGCTGGCCGGGTCGTCGGAAATGACCACGGTCATGCCGCGGGTGGTCACGTCGTAGAGTTTTTCCGCGAAGGCATCGGGCAGGCGCACGCAGCCATGTGACGCCGGGTAACCCGGGATGCGTCCGGCATGCAGCGCGATCCCGCCCCAGGTCAGCCGCTGCATGTAGGGCATCGGCGCGTCGTCGTAGAGGTTGGAGTAATGCTCGCGTTTTTTCTGCAGGATGCTGAAGACGCCGGTCGGGGTGTCGTGCCCGGGCTTGCCGGTGCTGGCGGTGGCGACGCCGATGCGCACGCCGTTGCGATACACGTAGGCCCGCTGTTCGGGAAGGCTGACCAGCACCAGCACCGGGCCGACCGGCGCCAGCTCCGGCGTCCACAGGTATTCACCGGGCAGCAGCCGAAGGGGCGGCGCCGCCGCCGTTGCGATCGCGGTCCACAGCACGGCCAGGCAGGCCGCGAACCACAGGGTGACGCACCGACGCATGTTGCCGCTCCAACGTGCAGATGCCCCCATCCTACGCGCCTGGCTTTCGCCCGAGGGAAAGCCCAGTGCAGCCCGCCATCGCGAAGTGCCTTCAGGCGCCTTTGCGGGCATCGAGGATCAACTGGGCCATGGCCGCGTCCCCTTTTTCGATAAGTTCGACCGGCGTGAACTGGAAGCCGGTGACCACCATGGCCTCGCCCACGCACCACTCGCGCTGCTCCTTGCTCAAGCCAACGGCACCCGCGGCGGCGGCCTTGAGCAGGTCGGGGGTGGGCACGGTGTCCTGGGGTTCGGGTGCACGTTTACCGGGCGCCGGACTGCTGGCGGACTTGCCTGCCTCGGTCTTGAGCCAGGCCACGCGCGCCAGTCCGACCGCGAGCCGGTCGCCGCCATCCTTGAGTCCGGGCGCAGCCTCGGCCAGGGCGCCAAGCAGGGCGTCGCGCTCGATGTCCAGCGTCTTCTGGGCTTTTTCGAGCTGGGCAATGCGCGCCTCGGCGGCCTTGACCATGCCCTCGAGCTGGATGATCTCGTTGGCCGGGTCGGACATGGACTTGGCGCCAAGCAGGCGCATCACCTTTTCGCCCAGGCGCGCATGGATGGCCGGGTCCGAAAACTTCAGGTCGCGCGCGGCGGTTTGCCAGGCCAGCGCGACCTGGCTGACGGTCTGGGCCTTTTCAGACGGCGCCGCGTCGGTGGCTTGGGTCGCGGTTTCCTGCGGCGGCGCCAGGCCGGCGTTGGCGGCGTGCTGGATCGCCAGGTCGAGGCGTTCGCACAGTTCGCTCCTCTGGAAATCGCGGGCGAGCTTTCGCAGCTCGATGCGGCAGTCGATCAGCAGGGCGCGCAGGTCCTTCATGCCGGCATTCTATGCCGGCCCGGGGTTCGGTGTGCGTCAACGCGAAAGCAGGAAGTGCAGCAGGTTGTTCTGGAAGTAGGGATTGACCGACAGCTGGTCGTGGCGCTCGCACAGGAAGAAGGTCTGCGCGAAGGGGTAGCTGTCGTAGGCCGCGCCCATGCCTTCCACGCGGCCGCGGCCCAGCTGGGAGTCGCGGGTGACCAGGCCGTCTCCGGGCTGCATCAGCAGGCGTTCGTAATCCACGCCGCCGACCTTGGCCCGCACGTCCTCGGGCCGGACGACCAGGCTCACCAGCCCGTCCTTTTCGTCCAGCACGGCCCGGCCCGGGGTCAGGGTGCAATCGCCGCCGAAGACCGCGACTTCCACGCCGTTGCTCTGGATGGGCTCGCCAAGGGCCAGGTGCAGCTTGCGGGCCCGTTCAAGGTGGCGGGCGAAGGTGGCATGCAAGGCGGCCACCTGCAGCGCGCCGGTTTCGGGGCCGTGGGCGGCGGCCACCACGCGCGCCTCGACCTCGGGCGAAAAAACGCCCCAGCGATGGCGGCGCCAGGTGTCCACGCTGTAGATGTCCAGGTCCACCAGCTGGCCGTCGGGCCCGTGGATGACCTTGGAATCGGGATGCGGCAGGGTTTCGAAGGGCGTGGCGAAGGTCGCCAGCACTTCCACCGGGACGGTGCGGAAAGCGATCTTCACGCCCTTCTGCAGGCGTTCGAGGCTGATCACCGAACCCAGGTTGGGCGTGCCCAGCAGCACCATGCGGCGGATGCGGTGCGCACCTTCGTTCCAGGGCGTGAATTCGTTGCGGTCCAGGATGTCCTGTGGGCCGTAGCGCAGGTAGTAGCTGGCGATCAGGCCGCCATTGCTGTGCGCCAGTACGTCCACCGGCAGCTCGGGGTCGTCGTAGTCACGGCGGATCTGTTCGATCAGCTCGTGCAGCCCGCGCACGGCGTGGATGTTTTCCTTGCGCCAGTCGTACAGCAGCACGTAATAGCGCCGGCGGTCGCCTTCACCGCGCACCGGCTGGCCGGCTTCGGCGCGGCGGAAGCGGCCGACATCCTCGAGCGCCTTGGTCAGCGCCTCGTAGTAGTCGGTGCGGGCCACGCCGTAGAAGAGGTCGCCCGGCACCAGGCCACCGCCGCGCTGTTCGACGTCGCGAACGCGCGTCAGCTCACGGTAGTTGCTGAAAGCCAGCGCGCCCAGGCCACCCGGCCAGTACTCCTTGCCGGTGTCGCGCTCGACCAGGGTCGAGCCCATCAGGCCGTGGATCAGGATGACCGGCGGCTGGGCCTGGTTGCGCGTGTCTTCTTCATACAGTCGCGCCAGGTCGGGGCGCGTGGGCGCGCCGCCGCAGCCCGCCAGCACAAGACTGGCGAGCAGCAGCCAGGGCAGCCGTCGCAGGAGGGTATTCATCAGGGGCGTGATTTTCACACGCCCCGCATGAACGTTGACACCGCCGGAAGTACTGCCCGGGCTCAGGCAGCAGCGCTTTCCGAAAGCACCGGATAGTCGGCGTAACCTTCCGGCCCGGGCGTATACAGCTTGTCGGCCTGCATCTGCGCCAGCGGCGCATTCGCCGCCAGTCGCGCCGGCAGGTCCGGGTTGGCAATGAAGGGGCGGCCGAAGGCGATCAGGTCGGCGCGCCCCGCGGCCAGGTCGGTTTCTGCCCGGGTAGCGTCGTAATCGCCGGCCAGGATCAGCGTGCCGGGGAAACGGCGGCGGGTTTCGTCCACCAGGTCGTCGGGCACGGCGCCCGGGGTGGCGATCAGGCTCAGGTAGGCCAGGCCACGCTCGGCCAGGGCATCGACCAGGGCCAGGTATTCCTCGCGCTCGCCCTCGAAGCCGGCGGCCAGGTCGTTGAAGGCATTGAAGGGCGAGACCCGGACGCCGACGCGGTCCGCGCCGACGGCGGCGGCGATGGCATCGACCAGATCGATCAGGAAACGGCGGCGGTTTTCGCCGCTGCCGCCATAGGCGTCGCTGCGCTGGTTGGACTTGGGATTGAGGAACTGGCCCGGCAGGTAGCCGTTGGCGGCATGGACTTCGATCAAATCGATGCCGGCCTCGCGCGCCAGCAGCGCCGCGCGCACGTATTGATCGCGGGTGGCGGCGATGTCGGCTTCGCTCATTTCGCGCGGCACCGGGTGGTCCTGCATGCCGTGGGTGTCGGTCCACATCTGGCCGGCGGCGGCGATGGCCGAGGGGCCCAGCAGTTCGGCGCCCTCGGGCAGGTTGGCCGGGTGGCCGATGCGGCCGCTGTGCATAAGCTGGATGGAAATGCGGCTGCCGCCGTCGTGCACGGCCTTGGCCACGGCGGCCCAGCCGCGGGCCTGTTCGGCGTTGAACAGGCCGGGGATGCGCGCATAACCCAGGCCATTGGGCGACGGCGAGGTGCCTTCGGTGATCACCAGGCCGGCCCCGGCGCGCTGGCCGTAGTAGGTGGCCATCAGGGCGTTGGGGACATTGCCGGGGGCGCGCGAACGGGTCATCGGCGCCATCACGATGTGGTTGCGAAGGGACAGGCCGGCGAGGGCGGTCGGGGAGTACAGGGTGGGCTTCATGGCTGGGGACTCGGGTGGGATGACACCAGCATGGAGAGTTGCATCAATGAAACAAAGCCCGGAGGCTGGCACGTATCGTTGCATAGATGTTCCCATTCAGCTGGGCGGGGGCCAGCCGGCAGACGGCTGCCCCGCCCTGCGCTACGCTCGGGCCACCCCCTATGCGGAGAGACCGAATGCGCCTGATCCGTCCCCTGTCGCTGGCCCTGGCCGGCCTGTTCGCCCTTTCTGCCTGCGCCACCCCGTCCCAGGATCCGCCGCCGGCCGAAGACAGCGCCGATGGATTTGCCGCCCCGCCGCCCCCGCCCGCGATGGACGAGGCCGGCAACAACGAGGACGCCGCCATGAGCTGTGACGCCAAACCCGGCCAGTGGGCCGTGGGCAAAGTCGCCGACGAGGCCCTGGTGGCCAAGGTGAAAGCCGACACGGGTTCGGACCGCATCCGTGTCATTCGCCCCGGCATGATGGTCACCATGGATTACCGGGAAGACCGGGTGAACCTGGACGTGGACAAGGACAACAAGGTGCTGACGGTGCGCTGCGGCTGAACCCATGCGCCTGCTGGCCCAACAGGTCCTGGGGCGCGTCGCCCTGTGGTCGACCCTGGCGGTGGTTTGCGCCACCGCCATGGGTTACGCCTATGCCTGGCAACTCTCGCGCGACCGCGCGCTGGACCAGCTGCGCCGGCACGCGGAGCTGCAGGGCCTGCAACAGGAGCAGGCCTTCCGTGATGCCCGGGCGCACCTGGAGCTTTTCGGCGCGGAATTCCTGCGCCGCTACCAAGACGCCGGCATCGACTACGGCGAGCGCTTCGACGGCATGTACCTGCCGGACGGCGACGAAACCATCCGCCTGCGCCCGGAATACTTCCGGGGCCACCGCAAGCCCGACGGCCGCTACGTCATCCACACCACCGGCTTCATCAGCCGCGATCGTCCCGGGCTGGACGCCGAACTGCGCCGGCGCCTGGTCATCGCCACCGACCTGGTGGCCGAGCTTGGCCCGGTCTGGCGCGAACCCTTCGCCAACCTGTATGTGTCGCTCCCCGAAAATGCCTCGGTGATGTACTGGCCGGGCATGCCCTGGGGCCTGGATGCCGACCCGGCGCTGGACATCGTCGGCGACCCCCTGGTGCAGGCCACGCTGCCCGCCAACAACCCCGCCCGCGAGATGCGCTGGTCGAACCTGTATTTCGACATCACCGCGCGCCAGTGGG
>CAZXTV010000125.1:0-6122 GCA_964643705.1 uncultured Arenimonas sp.
CGACCCGGCAAGTATGGGGGTGGGGGCAGGGGACCACAAGGACCTGTGGGAGGGGCTTCAGCCCCGATTGGGTCTCAGGCGTCCTTGTTGTGCTTGCGCATGACCCGCTGCTTGTCGCGCTGCCAGTCGCGGTCCTTGGAGGCCTGGCGCTTGTCGTGGCTTTGTTTGCCCTTGGCCAGGGCCAGCTCCAGCTTCACCTTGTTGCCCTTCCAGTACACGGCGGTGGGGATCAGGGTGTAGCCGTCGCGTTCGACCTTGCCGACCAGTTTGTCGATCTCGTGCCGGTGCAGCAGCAGCTTGCGGGTGCGACGATCGTCCGCCACCACGTGGGTGGAGGCCTGGCTGAGCGGCGTGACCTGGGCGCCGAACAGGAAGATCTCGCCGCGTTTGACCACCGCGTAGGCGTCGCCCATGTTCATGCGGCCCGCACGGATGGACTTGAGCTCCCAGCCCTGCAGGGCGATGCCGGCCTCGAAGCGGTCCTCGAGGTGGAATTCGTGCCGGGCACTGCGGTTGAGGGCGATGGTCTTGTTGCCTTCCGCCTTGGCCTTGCCGCTTCCGGTATTCTTGGCGTTGTTTATCTTCGACATGTCCTTTCCTTGGCGGCCATTGTCGCCCATCGCGGGCCGGCTGGGGGAGGGTGCGGCAAGGAGCCCATGACAAGCATCCATCGGCACGCATTGGTCCGGCATTCGGCGCGGCGCATGTACGACCTGGTCAACGACGTCGCGTCCTACGCGGCGCGTTTCTCCTGGTGCGAGGCGTCCGAGGTCTTCGAAGCCTCGCAAACCCACATGCTGGCGCGGCTGGACCTGCGCCTGGCCGGCCTGCGCACCAGTTTCACCACCCGCAACCGGCTTGAGGCGCCCACGCACATCCACCTGGAGCTGGTGGAAGGCCCGTTCCGCCGATTCACCGGCCACTGGCATTTCCACACCCTGGCCGAGGACGCCTGCAAGGTCAGCCTGACGCTGGAATTCGACGTCGCCGGCAAAGTGCTGGGCACCGCCATGGCCGTGGGTTTCCAGGGCCTGGCCGACCGCATGGTCGACGATTTCTGCCGCGAAGCCGACCGCGGCTGACATGGCCGGCGCGCCGCTGCGCATCGAAGTGGTCTGCGCCCGGCCGGGCCGCGCCTGGCGGCTGCAGGTGCAGTTGCCGGCGGGTGGCACGGTGGCCGACGCGCTGGCCGCGGCCGACTTGCCCGCCAAGGTGCCCGGGCTGGTGGTGGATCCGGATTGCCTGGCGATCTTCGGCCGGGCGGTGACGCCGGAGGATTCGCTTCGCGACGGCGACCGCGTCGAGGTGCTGCGGCCGCTGCTGATTGATCCGATGCAGGCCCGGCGGCGCCGGGCGCGCGAGGCTTAGCCGCCGCTGGGCGGACGCCGCGGCTTGTCCTTGTCGCGGGCCAGGTTGCCGAAGCGGCGCATCTCGGCGGCCAGCTCGGTGTCGGCCTCGGGGAAATATTCACCTTCCCAGCGCGCCAGCGAATCACCTTCGAACCACAGCGTGAGGTTCTTGATTTCCGTGTCGCCGGTGCGGCGGCGTTCGGTGGCGACGTAGTCCCAGCGCGACTGGTTGAACGGGTCGGCCAGCGGCGGCGAACCGAGCAGGCTGAACACCTGCGCGCGGGTCAGGCCGGCCTGCAGCTGTTCGACGTTCCTGGTCTCGAGCAGGTTGCCCTGGAACACGGGCTGGCGATAAACGATGCCGCAGCCGGCGATCAGGGTGGTGGCGAGCAGGAGCGTGAAAGCCTTGCGCATTGCGTGGGTATCCGGGACTGTCCGGGGCCGATGATACACTACGGCCCGGCGACGCCAGCCATGGCCACGCCCTGCGACGTCAAGGCATTCAGGAGACGACATGGAATCCCAGGACCTGCGCAAGGCCGGACTCAAGGTGACCCACCCGCGCATGCGCATCCTCGACGTGCTCGAGTCCACCGGGCGCAAGCATCTTACGGCCGAGGACATCTACCGCCAGCTGCTCGACAACGGCGACGACATCGGCCTGGCGACGGTGTACCGGGTGCTTACCCAGTTCGAATCGGCCGGCCTGGTGCTCAAGCACAATTTCGAGGGCGGCCAGGCGGTGTACGAACTCGACCACGGCCAGCACCACGACCACATGGTCGACGTCGACACCGGCAAGGTGATCGAGTTCACCAGCCCGGAAATCGAGCGCCTGCAGCACGAGATCGCCGCCAAACACGGCTTCGACATCGAAGACCATTCGCTGGTCCTGTACGTGCGCGCCCGGAAGAAGAAATAGTTGTTGGACGCGGATCAGGGCGGATGCACGCGGATAACAGCGGATAGAGCTTTTTTGCCACGGATGAACACGGATAGAGCAGGAGCAGGTCAAACGATTCGCCGTTGTCCGCTTTTATCCGTGTCCATCCGCCCTGATCCGCGTACTAAACCGACCTCCCACCCGCCCGCGAAAGCAGCTGGCGGGCGTTGGCGCGGACTTCCTTGGTGATCTCGACGCCGCCCAGCATGCGCGCGAGTTCCTCGACGCGGGCCTTTTCCGACAAGGCTTCGACCTGGCTGTGTGTGGTGTCGGCCTCGACCGCCTTGCTGACCCGGTAGTGGTGGTGGCCCTGGGCCGCCACCTGGGGCAGGTGGGTGACGCAGAGCACCTGGCGTTCGCCGCCCAGCGCCCGGAGCTTCTGGCCCACGACCTCCGCCACGGCACCGCCGATGCCGGTGTCGACTTCGTCGAAAACCATCGTCGGCACCGCGTCGAAGCCCAGGGCAGCCACTTCGATGGCCAGGCTGATGCGCGCCAGTTCGCCGCCTGAGGCGACCTTGCGCAGCGCCCGCGGCGGCTGGCCGGGGTTGGCGGAGACCAGGAATTCGCAGCGTTCGGCGCCCTGCGGGGTCGGGCGGGTGGTGTCCAGCGGCTCCAGCGCGACGGTGAACACGCCGCCGCCCATGCCCAGTTCGCCCATCAGGGCGGCCACGGCTTCGCCCAACTGGCTGGCCGAACGGGCCCGGGCCTGGCCCAGGCGGGCGGCGGTTTCGTTCCAGTCGCGGGCGGCGGCTTCGCGTTCACGGCCCAGGCGGGCCGAACGTTCGCCGGCGCCGGCCAGGCCGTCGAGTTCGGCCTGCAGCTGGTCGCGGCGGCCGGCCAGTTCTTCCAGCGGCACGCGGTGCTTGCGGGCCAGGTCGTGCAGGCGGGCCAGGCGGTCTTCCAGCGTGCGCAGGCGGTCGGGGTCGAGGTCGAAATCGTCGTGCAGGCGTTCGATGCCGGCCGCGGCTTCGGCCAGCTGGATGCCGGCCGATTCAAGCAGGGACAGCACCTCGGCCAGGCGCGGTTCGTCGCCGGCCAGGCGGGCCAGTTCGGCCTGGGTCTGGTGCAGCAGGCGCTGCAGCGACAGGCCTTCGTCGCCGGCCAGCCGGCCGAGGGCGACTTCGCAGCCCTGGAGCAGGCCGGCGGCATTGGCCTGGCGGCGATGGGCGGCGGCCAGTTCTTCGAGGGAGTCGGGGTCAAGGGTTTCGGCGGACAGTTCCTGGACCTGGTGTTCGAGCCAGGCCAGGCGTTCGCCGACGTCGCCGGCGCGGGCCAGGTCGGCCAGCTCGCGGTCGATCGCGGCCCAGCGGCGGGCGCAATCGCGCACGGCGTCGAGCAGCGGGCCGTGCTGGCCGAAGGCGTCGAGCAGGGCCAGCTGCTGGCCGCGGTCGAGCAGGGCCTGGTGTTCGTGCTGGCCGTGGATCTCCACCAGCAGCCCGCCCAGGGCCGAAAGCTGGCCCAGCGTGGCCGGGCGGCCATTGATCCAGGCGCGCGAGCCGCCATCGGCGCGCATGATCCGGCGCAGCTGGCAGGCGTCGCCGTCGTCGAGTTCATTCTCGCGAAGCCAGGCCAGTGCCGCCGGGGCGTCGCCCAGGGCGAATTCGGCCGCCAGCTCGGCGCGTTCGGCGCCGTGGCGCACCACGCCGGCATCGGCGCGGGCGCCGGTGAGCCACATCAGCGCATCGACCAGCAGCGACTTGCCGGCGCCGGTTTCGCCCGACACCACGGTCATGCCCGGCCCGAAGGCCAGTTCGGCGCGGCTGACGACGGCGAAATCCTGGAGCGTGAGATGGCTGAGCATGGTGGCGGCGATTTTGCCTGAAAGGCCGAGCTTCGGCTGCCCCCGTCTCAGGGAACAAGACGCGCACGCCCCTGGGCCGGGTAGGGCTTCGCCGCGTCTTGCGCCGTGGCGCCGCCGGCCTTATCTATGGGGGATGGACTTCGACCTCGACCCACGCGCCCGCCGCCTGCTGCGCACCCTGATCGCCCAGCACATCCGCGACGGCGAACCCGTGGGCTCGCGCACGCTGGCCAAGCGTTCGGGCCTGGACGTCAGCCCGGCCACGATCCGCAACATCATGTCCGACCTGGAGGAAATCGGCCTGGTGTCGGCGCCGCATACCTCCGCCGGGCGCATCCCCACGGCCCAGGGCTACCGGGTCTTCGTCGACAGCCTGCTGCCCATGAAACCCCTGCAGGACGCCGAGGTGCAGCAGCTGCGCGCCCTGCTGCCGGCCGGGGCCGGCACCCAGGCCCTGCTTTCGAACACCAGCGAACTGCTGTCGGCCATGAGCCAGTTCGTGGGCGTCGTGACGGTTCCCCAGCGCAGCCAGTTCGCCTTCCGGCACATCGACTTCGTGCCCCTGGACGGCCAGCGCATCCTGGTGATCCTGGTCTTCACCGACAACGAGGTGCAGAACCGCATCATCAGCCCCCGTCGCGCCTACACCTCGTCCGAGCTTGAACAGACCGCCAACTACCTCAACGCCCACTTCGCCGGCCAGCCCCTGGCCGACATCCGGGCCCGGCTGCTGCGCGACCTGCGCGAGACCCGCAGCGAGATGGAACGGCTGCTTTCGGCCGCCGTCGAGCTGTCCGAACAGGCCCTGGGCGGCGGCGGGTCCTTGCCCGACGACATGCTGCTGGCCGGGCAGACCCGGCTGATGGGCGTGCAGGACCTGTCGGACATGGAGCGCCTGCGCGACCTGTTCGACGCCTTTTCCCGCAAGCGCGAGATCCTGCAGCTGCTCGAGGGCACGCTCAAGGCCCAGGGCGTGCGGGTCTTCATCGGCGAAGAAACCGGCCTGGCCCAGCTCGATGCCTGCACCGTGGTCACCGCGCCCTACCACGCCCACGGCAGGGTCCTGGGCGTGCTGGGCGTGATCGGACCCACCCGGATGGCCTACGAGCGGGTGATCCCGATGGTCCAGGCCACCGCCGACCTGCTCGGCGCCGCCTTGAATCCCGAACCGCCGGCCCCATAGGGGTATCCGACCCCCGCCGGACGCGGGGAAGCCATTGGAATCCCATGCAAAACCAGAACCCCAACCCGGACGCGCAGGCGCCCGAAGACGTCCCCGATCTGGACACCGGCAGCCTGGGCGACGAGCTCGAGCAGCTGCGCGCCGCCCTCGCCGGCCTGCGCGAAGAAGCCCTGCGCGAGCGCGCGGAGCTCGACAACCAGCGCAAGCGACTGGCCCGTGACGTCGACCAGGCCCGCCGTTTCGCCAACGAAAAACTGCTCTCGCAGCTGCTTCCCGTGCTCGACAGCCTCGAGGCCGGCCTCAAGGCCGCCGGCGACGCCAGCGGCCCGCTCAAGGATGGCCTGGAGCTGACCTTGCGCCAGCTGCTGAAGGTGGGCGAGGACAACGGCCTGGCCCCGATCGACCCGCAGGGCGAAGCCTTCGACCCGGAATGGCACCAGGCCATCAGCCAGGTCCCGTCCCCCGCGGCCGAGCCCGGCAGCGTCGTGCAGGTCTTCCAGAAGGGCTATGCCCTGAACGAACGCCTGCTGCGACCGGCCCTGGTGGTGGTCGCCGCCGGCTGAGGGCTTCACGCCCCTTGAACAACCCGCGGCGGGCCCCATCTACCGAACATCCGCGGCCGCCGCCGCCAATCCAGAATCAGATAAGTCAGGGAGTTACACCATGGGCAAGATCATCGGCATCGACCTGGGCACCACCAACAGCTGCGTTTCCGTGATGGAAGGCGGCGTGGCCAAGGTCATCGAAAATTCCGAAGGCGACCGCACCACGCCTTCCATCGTCGCCTTCACCAAGGACGGCGAAGTCATCGTTGGCGCCTCGGCCAAGCGCCAGGCGGTCACC
>CAZXTV010000126.1:0-6112 GCA_964643705.1 uncultured Arenimonas sp.
TGATGGTGTCGTAGAAGTGGAAGCGCCAGTCGTCCTCGCCCATGTTGCCCAGCGCGGCGGAAATGCCGCCCTGCGCCGCCACGGTGTGCGAACGGGTCGGGAAGACCTTGCTGATGCAGGCGGTCTTGAGGCCCTTCTGGGCCAGGCCGAAGGTGGCGCGCAGGCCGGCACCGCCGGCGCCGACGACGACCATGTCGTACTTGTGCTCGTGGATCTTGTAGGCGGACGTCATGGCGTTCTCAGGCTGTGAATACGATGCGGCCGATGGCCAGCAGGGAGGCGATGGCGGCGATCGCGAAGGCGAACTTGACGATCACCTGCAGCAGCAGCTCGGCGCCGCCGTGCACGTAGTCCTCGATCACCACCTGCAGGCCCAGGCGGGCGTGCCAGAAGAGCGACAGCACGAAGGCGGTCATCACGGCGGCGGTGAAGGGCTGCGACAGCACCGCGCGAACCCTTTCCTGGTCCGCGCCGATCAGGCCGACCATCAGGATGACGAACCAGGGGGCCATCAACAGCAGGGCGATGGCGCTAAGCCGCTGGTGCCACCAGTGCCCGGTGCCGTCCTTGGCCGAACCCAGGCCCTTGGCGCGGGCGAGCGGATTGCGCAGGCTCATGCCGCACCTCCCATGGCCAGTCCGGCCCACCACAGGCCGGCCGTGACCAGCACGGCCAGCACCAGCACGGCGTAGCCGCTGGCATAGGCCTTGGGAATGTCGTAGCCGTGGCCGGCGTCCCAGGCCAGGTGCCGGATGCCGTTGAGCAGGTGGTAGACCAGCGCCGCGGACAGGCCGAACAGGGCCACCCGGCCAATGACCGAGGCCAGCACGGTGCGTGCCAGGTCGAAGGTGTCGGCGCCACCGGCGACCGCCACCAGCCAGGCGGCGAACAGCAGCGAGCCCAGGGCCAGCACCACGCCGGTGATGCGGTGCATGATGGACATCGTGCTGGTCAGCTGCGGCTTGTAGACCTGCAGGTGCGGGGACAGGGGTCGTTCTTGCGTCGCCATGGGCTGCGCTCGTTGGTTGGAGTGGGAAGGATGCCCGGCCGGATGTCGGCGTGGCGTCAGAAGTCGATGCAGCGGCCGTTTTTCTCCCAGTCGCCGTAACGCGTGGGATCGGGGCCGTCGCGTCCGCCGATTTCCGCGGGAGGCGGCGCAGTGGCCTCGTCCCCGCCGGCGCCACCGGCCGGGTTTTCGGGACGGGTGCGGGTATCGCCTATGATGCGCGGCTCCGAGGACATCCGAACATGTTAAGTCCCACCCCCATGACGTTCAAGCCAAATCCTGCCCCGGGCTCGTGCCCGGCCCTGCCCGGCACCGGCCTGTTGCGCGTTGCCGGCCGTGATGCCGCGGCTTTCCTGCAGTCCCAGGCGATGAACGACGTGAACGCCCTGTCTGCGGGCAGCTGGCAATGGAACGGGCTGTTGACGCCCAAGGGGCGCGTGATTGCGCTGTTCGCGCTGCTTCGCGAGGCCGACGACCAGTTCCTGCTGGTGCTGGCGGACTACGCCGCCGTCGACATGGCTGCGCACCTGAAGAAGTTCGTTTTCCGCAGCAAGCTCAGCCTGTTGCCGGTGGAGGATTGGCGCGCCTGCACGGGTCCGGTGCCTTCGGGACCGGATCGCGCCGTGGCGAGCGGCGATGCCGACGCCGGCTGGGTACTGGACATGTCCGGCGACGGTACTTTCCGCGGCCTGTGGCTGCTGCCCGCCGGCGCCCCGGCGGTTGCTGGCGAAGATCCGGTGGCCACCCGCGCCTGGCGCCTGGCCGACCTGGCCCACGGCCTGCCCCGCCTGCCCGTGGACCAGCGCGAAACCTGGACCCCGCAGATGCTCTCGCTCGACCGCCTTGCCGCCTACAGTCTGAAGAAAGGCTGCTACCCGGGGCAGGAAATCGTCTCGCGCACCCATTACCTGGGCCAGGCCAAGCGGGTGCTCGCCCGGTTCGCCGCCCCCGCCGCGCTGGCCGACGGTGCCGCGGTGGTCGATGCCGGCGGCAAGGAACTGGGCCGGCTGGTCTGCCAGGTCGCGGCAGGTGACGGCGACGGCGTCCAAGCCCTGGCCGTCATGCCCGCTGACCTGGCTCCCGGGACGCCGCTGCTTGCCGGCCCGGCGCTTGCGCCCCTGCCGCTGCTGCCCGGCCTGGCGCGCTGATTACTCGTCCGGGCAGGCCGAATACGCTGCCTGGCACTTCACCATGCACATCGCCTTGGCCAGCTGGGACAGGCCCGGCTGTTCCATGTCTTCCTGCGCCTCGAGATACTCGAGCAGTTCGGACTTGCCCGTGCAGCTGCAGTCACAGCCGGAGACCACCCCGACCCCCTGGCCGTTGCCGGCATTGGGGCCGGGCGCCGGACCGTCCGCCCCGGGCGGCGGCGCGAATCGTTCATCCATGCGAAGGCTGCCCGGCAGCATGTCGATGATCCCGGACATGATCTCTTCGGGCTCGGGCACGAGGCCTTCGTAACGATCGTCGCCCTCCCAGGGGCGTCCGACCACGAAGTCGCCGGCCACCGATGCGACCACCGGCAGCGAGGCCGGCCCCAGCCTTCCGGAAGGCGGCATTTCGACCAGGTCCGCCTCGAACCGTCCCCGCAGCTCGAGCGCATCGTAGCGGTCGATCCGGACCCGGCCGGATGCGGCGTAATAGGGATTGTTCGCATGGCCGGCATTGGCCGGCCCGCGCGACACCCAATCGTCGGCGTCGCCGCCGGTGACGCTGACCAGCACGTTGTCGAGCGTGCCGCTGAATCCGTGGTCGATCTGGGGCATCTTGATGCGGACCTGCATTTCGTCCAGGGCGGCAAGGGCGTCGTCCGATCGCGACGCGGTGAATGCCAGCAAGGCTCCTTCGCTGGCGAGATCGTCCTCGTCGGGCCCCAGGGCGTTTTCCTGCCAGGCCTGCCAGCGCGGACGGCGGCTTAGCACCACCTGCATCTGCGGGCGGCAATAGAGCGCTGCGTCGGGATACTGCCAGCGACAGGCGCCCGCGGGCGGGTCCTGGGTTTCGCGGACCAGGCGGGCGGCGCCGGGTCCCTGCTGCACCGGCTGGCTTTCCTTCCGCGCGCTGGCCGGCCTGGCAGCGCGCCGTTCTGCCGAAGGCCGGGGCGGCGGCGGCCCGGTCCACTGCCAGCCGGAAATGGCGAACGCCAGCTGGACCCGCACCGCCCGGCTGCGCGAGGGCGTGGTGTGCACGTTGCTCAGGACCAGGTCGTGGCTGGCGCCAGGCGCAAGTTCGAGCGACCAGGACACGACCGCGCTGCCGTCGTCCTGCACGGCGACCGTCGCCGGGCTGGCCCGCGTTTCGCCGGCCACGCCCGCATGCAGCGCGACCGCGGCGCGTTCATCCACACTGGCGCGGATATCCACCAGCAGGGGCTCGGTGCCCTTGTCGGTGCGCACCACGCGCACGCAGCCGGCGCCATTGGCAGCCATCGTCACGGTGGCAGGCGCCGGCGAATGGGGCGCGTTGACATCCAGCGGGTATGGCACACACCCGCCCAGGGTCAGCTTCTGGACCCGGTCCAGGCGCTCGTCCGGCGACTGCTGGCCGATGACCCGATGCCGGCCGTAGTCGGCAAAAACGGTGAGGAAGTCGGGGAAGGCCCGCTCGAAGCCCAGGCGCAGTCTCGGGTCGCTGCCCAGCCGCGTGTCGAGCCAGTCAAGCGCGGCCTCGTGCCCGGCCACCCGGCTGGTGTCGGAGAACAGTCTCGCCAAATAACCGTAGTCGAACGCGTCGGTCCGGATAAGTGGCCCGGCATCGGGTCGCGGCGGTGGCGCCGACCGCGATTGCAGCGATTGTTCGAGTTCGGCCAAGTAGCGCCAGAAGGAGCTGGTTCCGTAGCCGAACTTTTGGCTACCTTCGCCCTGGACGGCGAAGGTACGCTGGTAGGAACGCAGGCCCCAGCGGTTGACCTGTTCATGCGGCTGCCTGGACAGGACGCCGCGCAGCTTCCAGGCCATGTCGTGTCCGATGGCTTCGGCCGTGCCCTCGTAGATCCAACTGGGCGGACCGCAGTTGGCCTCGAAAAACGCGGTGCCGCGCTGCACCGCGTGGAACAGTTCATGGGCCAGGTCGCCATAGCCCTTGTCACTGAGGCGGTCGACCCGGCCCGGCACCTTGCCGCTGGACCAGGCCAGCCTGTTCTCCAGCGGGAAGGGGCCGTCCACCCTTGCGTTGAGGTGCAAGCGGCGGGCATTCACCTCGCCGCGGCAGGCATAGGCCATCACCGCCGGCTTGTCGCTGCTCAGCAGCATGTGATCGGTGTCACCGAACGCATACCAATAAACGCGGTACGCGCGCTTGCCGTCGGCCCGGGTAACGATGGGCTCGAGTTCTGGCGGCGGGAAACCCAGACGCTGGTATTCCCTGGCCACCTCGGACAAGTAGGCCTGCATCTCGGCCTTCAGGGCCGGCGCCAGCGGCGTGGCCATGGGCGCGGGCACATCCACGTGCTCGAAGCCCACCTGCCGGGCCAGGAAGGTGCCGCCCTCGGACTGGGGAGGGCCGTAACCCTCGAAGACCTCGAACTCCAGGGTCGGCCAGGCATCGGCCGCGGCGGCCGGCCCGGCCATGGCCAGCAACAAAAGTAAAACCGTCCGCATCGTCGTTCTCCCCGACTGTCTGAACAGAGTACGCAAAACGGGGGAAAACACCGCCATCGCCCTTGGCCCATGGGCTTTTGTCTGCTATACCCGCAGCCACAGGGAGGAACAGAACATGATGATCAGGAAGTGTTTTTTGACGGCGGCGATTGCCTTGACGGCCGTGCCGGCGATGGCCGCGAATTACACGCTGGCGGTCGAACCCAACTACCCGCCGGCGCAGGCCGAGCAGGTGTACCAGCCGCTGCTGGACTATCTTTCCACGGCCACCGGCCACACCTTCCGGCTCAAGACGTCGGCCAACTACCACGTGTACTGGCGCGACCTGCGCGCAGGCATGAAGGTGGACTTCGCCTTCGAGGAAGCCCACTTCGCCGGCTACCGCATGGGTCGCCTGGGCTTCACGCCGCTGGTGCGCACGCTTGAACCGACCCGCTATTCGCTGCTCGCCGACGCGATGGTCGCCGAAGAAGGCACCAGCGGCCTGATCGGCCGGCCGGTGGTCTCGATGCCCTCGCCCAGCATGGGTTACCTGCTGATGCTGGAAATCTACCGCAACCCGATCGCGGCGCCGGAAATCAAGTCGGTCGGCACCGGCTGGCGCGACGGCGTGGAAATGATCTTCTCGCAGGAAACCGACGCGGCGATGGTGCCCAACTACATCGCCCAGCTGTATCCGAACCTGGTGGTGGTGTCGGAATCGCGCGAGTTCACCGGCCGCACGCTCAGCGCCGCGGGCACCGTGCCTTCCGACGTGCAGGATGCCGTCGAGGAAGCCATGCTGAAGCTGCACGAGGACCCGGGTTCGTACGAAGTCCTGGTCGAGCTGGGCGCCAGTCAGTTCGTCGACGCGCCCTCGACCGACTACAGCAACAGCGAACGCCTGCTGGCCGGCGTGTTCGGCTACAAGCCGCGCCCGTCCCAGGCGGTTGCCGAACCCGAGCCCGAGCCCGAAGCCATCGACATCAGCACGATGAGCGACGAGGAACTGGGCGGACTCGAAGTCACCGCGGACGAGTGATCTTGCGTCGCGGCCACCCGGCACCATGCCGGGTGTGCCGTCGCCGGCGCGCGACCTCAGCCGGCTTCGAAATGGATCACGTCGCCGCTGTTGGCGGCGAAACTCTGGCCCAGGCTGATCGTGCCTGACTTGCGCAGGTGCACTTCGTCGCGGTGCAGCTTCAGTTCGTCGTCCTCGCCCACGCGCACGAAGGTGCCGTTGGTGGACCGGTCGGTGAGCATGAAATGGCCGCGCTTGAACTCGACCATGGCGTGGGTGCGACTGACCCAGTCGGCCTCCACCACCAGCTGGTTGCCGGGCTCGCGCCCCATCAGGAAGGGTTCGGAATCGGGCCGCAGTTCCACCAGTTCGCCGCGGTGCTTGAGCCGCAGCACCGATTCGTTGCCCCCGTCTTCGCCGCTGCCTGGCCGTGGCCCGGTCTGGACCAGGGTCATGCCGGAGGTGTCCTCCTGCCAGACCAGGTCGACGATGGCGATCGGCAGCAGC
>CAZXTV010000127.1:0-6097 GCA_964643705.1 uncultured Arenimonas sp.
CTTCCAGTGCCAGGTCGATCATCGGCACCAGATAGGCGTCCGAAAGCAGGTCGCCCGGCGCATTGGCGGCGGCCAGCTGCATCCGCGCATTCATCTCGGCGTCGCTGGGATCTTCCGCGTTCGCAGAAAAGGCACAGCCCAGCAACAGCAGGGACAACATGAAACGGGCACTCATCGTGTCTTGCTCCGGTTGTTGCGCTCTTGTGGGAGGGACTTCAGTCCCGAACGCTTCGGGACTGAAGTCCCTCCCACAAACGCATGGAACGAAGGCCCTCCGGAGGGAGGGCCTTCTTACTTGTGGGTTCAGTTGCCACCGTCGGGCTGGCGTTCGACCACGTACACGCAGGCGCAGGTGGAGCCGGCGCCGCAGACGCCGCTGCGGTAGTGCGCGCTCATGCCGATCGACGCGCATTCCTCGAGGCAGGCGTTCTGGCGGCCTTTTTCGGCGGTAAGGCAGGCGTCGAAGATCATCCACACGATCAGCGGGCCCAGGCCACCGCCGCCGCGCATGACCGTGCGGCGCGGCGGGTCGCTGGGGCGCCGGGCGCGACGGTTCTGCAGGTCGACGCCGTGTTCGTAGTAGTGGTCAAGGATGAGGTTGGCGCTCGCTTCCTCCAACGGTGTAAGGATCCGTGGGCGCGGCGGGACTTCGCGTACCGCTTCGCCCGGCAGGTGCAGGCGGACGCTGCCGTCCACCGCGATCTCGGCCCGGCTGCGGCGACCCGCACTGTCTTCCCAGACCAGGTGGGTGCTGCCGTCGTCGGGGAATTCGGTGGCTTCGGGCACGGCGGACGTGACGGTGAGCAGCGCCGGGCCCGGCGGGCGTTCAACGGATTCATCACCCGGGCCGGAAGCAGCCCAGGCGCACGTGGCGGCCGCCCACAGGGCGGCGAGGGTGAAACAGCGGGTCAGGATCATCGGGAGTCTCCTTCGCGCCGGGATGGCGCAGGAACAGGGTCCGCCCCGTCGCTTCGCCGCGAATCGGCACATCTACGGCGGGCCCGTAGGCAAGCAGCGGCGCCGATGCGTGGAAAGGCGCCCGCCGCCGGCAGGAAGGAGGCGGTTCCTGCCTGCGTGGCGGGCGTGGCATGCTGGTCGCCCTTTCCGCCCGGACTTCGCATGTATCTCGAGCACTACGGCCTGGACGAGCCGCCGTACTCGATCACGCCCGACCCGCGTTTCGTGTACCTGAGCGAACGCCACCGGGACGCCCTCGCGCACCTGCTTTTCGGCATCGGCCAGGGCGGCGGCGGCGGCTTCGTGCAGCTGACGGGCGAAGTGGGCACGGGCAAGACCACGCTGTGCCGCCTGCTGCTGGAACAACTGCCGGACAACGTGCGTGTGGCGCTGGTGCTGAACCCGCGCCTGGATCCGGTGGAACTGCTGGAAACGATCTGCGAAGAACTGCGCATCGACGTCGCCGGGCGGCGCGGCAGCCTCAAGGGCCTGGTGGACGCGCTGAACCACTTCCTGCTTGATGCTTACGCGCAGGGCCTGCGCGTGGTGCTGATCATCGACGAGGCGCAGAACCTGAGCGCCGAGGCGCTGGAACAGGTGCGCCTGCTGACCAACCTGGAAACCCCGACCCAGAAGCTGCTGCAGATCCTGCTGCTGGGCCAGCCCGAACTGCGCGACATGCTGGCCCGCCCCGACCTGCGCCAGCTGGCGCAGCGCGTCACCGCACGCTTCCACCTGACGCCCATGGACGGCGCCGAAACCGAAGGCTACCTGCGCCACCGCTTCGCCGTGGCCGGCGGTTCGCGCTTCCCCTTCACCAAGCTGGCGGTGAAGCGCATCCACCACCATGCCGGCGGCGTGCCGCGGCTGGTGAACATCATCGCCGAACGTGCGCTTCTGGCCGGGTATGCCCACGACGAAGCCCAGGTGGGGGAACGCTGGGTGGACCGCGCCGCACGCGAGGCGATGGCGCCGCGGCTTTCGAAACTGCCCACGCCGACCCTGGCCTGGGGTGTCGCCGCGGTGCTGGCGGTGCTGGTGATCGCGCTGGCGATGCGCGAACGCACCCCGCTGCCGCCCGAACCCGAGCTCGCGTCGGAAACACCGGTCGCCGCACCGGCGGTGGCCGTGGTGCCTTACCTGCCCGGGGCCCAGCTGGCCGACCGCATCCGGCTGGCCGGCAGGCCGGCGCAGCCCGCCTGGGGCCAGCTGCTGGGCCTGTGGACGGTGCGCGCCAACGAAACCACCGTCGACCGTGCCCAGGCTTGCCCGCCGGTGCTGGCCCCCGGCCTGTATTGCCTGCGCGGCCGCGCCGGGCTGGACAAGCTGGCGGCGCTGGGCCGCCCCTCGCTGCTGCGCCTGCGCGCCAATGGCGAAGAGTCCTGGGCGCTGCTGCTGGGCGCCGACGCGCTGCGCGTGCGGCTCTGGCTGGGCGGCGGCCGTTTCGACACCGACCGGCTTGCGCTGGAACGCGCCTGGGACGGCGAGTACGCCACGCTGTGGCGGGGCCCGCATTTCCTGTGGCCGGCCCCGGTGGCCGGCGCCAGTGGCCCGGCCGTGGACTGGATCCACGACCGCCTGCGCGACCGCGCCGGCCTGCAGTCGGCCGAAGCCGGCCCGGCGGTACTGGACGCCGACAGCGTGGCGGCCGTACGCCGCCTGCAGGAAGCCCACGGCCTGGCCCCGGACGGCGTCATCGGCCCGGAAACCCTGATGGCGCTGGCCGCCCGCGAAAACGAGGGCCCGCGCCTGCGCCGGGTGCTGGACTGATGTCGCTGATCCTGGAGGCGCTGAAGAAGTCGGAAGCCGAGCGCCAGCGCGGCAAGGCGCCGGGCTTGTTCGTCGAACAGGTGGTGGTGCCGGTGCGCGGGCGGCAACGGGCGCCGGCCTGGGCCTTTGCGCTGGGGCTGCTGTTGGTTGTGGTTGTCGGGGTGTTTGGCTGGCGGGAGTGGTCGCGGAAAGGGGTGATGCCCCCACCCCAGCCCTCCCCCGTGAACGGGGAAGGGAGTCCTGAGGTCGCGCGCGTGCCGGCGCCGACGCCCCTTCCCGCCCCGACGCCTGTTCCCTCTCTCCCGCCTGCGGGAGAGGGCCGGGGTGAGGGCGCACCCGCCGCCAGCCAGGCAAGCTCCCCGATCGAGAGCCTGCCCCGCCTCGCCGACCTCCCTGCCTCCGAACGCAACGCCCTGCCGGCCCTGAAGATCACCATGCACGTCTTCGCCGACGAGCCGTCGCAGCGTTTTGTCATCCTCGACGGCCAGCGCCTGGCCGAAGGGGCGACCCCGGCCGACGGCGTGGTGATCCGGGAAATCCGGCGCGACGGCCTGGTGCTTTCGCTGCGCGGCCGCGACGTGCTGCTGCCGAGGCCCTGACCGGTGTTCGTCGACCTGCCCACCCGCCGCAGGGCGCAATGGCGCTGGGCCACGCCGCTGCTGGCGCTGCTGATGGTCGGCGCCTACATCTGGATCTTCCTGCTGCCCGACGACGCCGCCTGGCGCGCCACACTGCTGCGCTGGGGCACGCTGTCGGGCAGCGTCACCGAATGGCGCGTGGCGCTGCGCGACGAACGCCTGCTGACCCTGCTGACCGCCCTGTTCATCCATGCGGGGCCGGTGCATCTGGTCGGCAACCTCCTGTTCCTGCTTATCTTCGGGCTGCCGTCGGAACGCACGATGGGGCCCTGGCGATTCCTGCTGCTGTTCCTGGCCGGCGGCGCCCTGGCCAACCTGGCCGCCGCGCTGCTGATGGGCACGCCGGCGCGGGCGATCATCGGCGCCAGCGGCGGCGTGTCGGCGGTGATCGGCGCCTACCTGGCGCTGTTCCCGCGCGCGCGCCTGGGCGTGGTGGTGCCGCTGGGCCTGTGGCTGGAATTCATCAAGGTGCCGGCGGCGCTGCTGATCGGCCTGTGGGCGACGCTGCAGCTGATCTTCACCTTCGCCGGCCCCAGCTTCGGCGCCGTGGCCTGGTGGGCGCACCTGGCGGGCTTCGTGGTCGGGCTGATCTACGCGCTGGCCCTGAAGCCGATGCTGGCGCGGCGTTCACGCGGCGTCTGACGCCGCTGGCCGTTCCCCGGCGCTTGGCGCGTTGGACTGGAAGGGCGATCCGCCCCATTTCCTCCCGGAGGCACGCCATGAGCCGACTTACCCTGCGAACCGCGCTGGTTCTGTTGATCGCCAGCCCGGCGGTCCTTGCCAACGACCCCGGTGCTGCACTCGCGTTTTCGGCGGATGACCCCGGCCTGGCCTGGGGCCCCTGCCCGGAATTCATGCCAGAAGGCTGCCAGATCACCGTACTTAACGGCGATCCGGCTGGCCCGAGCTCCGACGTTTTCTTCAAGGTGCCGGGCGGGTCGGTGATTCCGCATCACTGGCACACTTCGCCCGAACGCATGGTCCTGGTTTCCGGCGAACTCCAGGTGAGCTATGACGGGCATGAGGCCCAGACGCTGCGGACGGGCATGTACGCCTACGGCCCGGCCCGATTGGGCCATTCCGCCGTCTGCGCGGCAGGCGAGGCCTGCATCCTGTTCATCTCTTTCAGCGCACCGGTGGATGCTGTACCCACCGACTGACGCGCCTTGTGCAGTGGCATAGAATCCCCGCCATGAGCACGCGCATTCTTTACAAGGTCACTTTCTTCAACGCCGGCAAGGTGTACGAGCTGTACGCGCGCCGGGTGGCGGCCAGTTCCCTGTGGGGTTTCACGGAAGTGGCCGACCTGGTGTTCGACGCCAAGGAAGGCGTGGTGGTGGACCCCACCGAAGAACGCCTGCGCGACGAGTTCGCCGATACCCGCGTGCTGCACCTGCCGATGCAAAGCGTGGTGCGCGTCGAGGAAGTCGACCGCAAGGGCCAGCTGAGCATCCGCGACGCCAGCACCGGCGAGAAGGTGGTGACGCCCTTCCCGCTGCCCGCCAAACCGCGCTGACGCCGGCGCGAATCACGACCGGTCGAGCGGGCTGAGCACGCCGCCGGCGCCCCGGTTGAGCACATGCGTGTAGACCTGCGTGGTGGCGACATCCTTGTGGCCCAGCAGTTCCTGCACCGTGCGGATGTCGTAGCCGGCTTCGAGCAGGTGGGTGGCGAAACTATGCCGCAGGGTGTGGGCGCTGACCGGCTTGACCAGCCCGGCCTGGCGGGCGGCGCCCTTCAGCGCGCGGCCGACGACCTGGTCGTCGAGGTGGTGCCGCCGCACCACCCCGTCGCGCGGATCGGGCGAGCGACGATCGGAAGGGAACAAGTATTGCCAGCCGGGGGCACGGCCCGCGTTCGGGTACTTGCGCGCCAGCGCAAACGGCAGCCAGGCGTCCCCGAAACCCTCGCCCAGGTCGGCAACATGCAGGGCCCGGGCGCGGTCAACCTGGCGCTGCAGCGGTTCGACCAGGGAGGCCGGCAGTACCGTACGCCGGTCGCGCGCACCCTTGCCTTCGCGCACGGTGATTTCGCCCCGGCCGAAATCCACGTCCTTGATGCGCAGCCTCAGCACTTCCATCAGCCGCATGCCGGTGCCGTAGAGCAGGCTGGCCAACAGCCAGGGCCGCCCTTCCAGCACCGCCAGCAGCGCCCGCACCTCGGCCACCGACAACACCACCGGCACCCGATCGGGTCGCTTGGCACGGACCACCTTGTCCATCCATGGCAGCTCGGTCTTGAGCACCTCCCGGTACAGGAAGAGCAGCGCCGCCAGCGCCTGGTTCTGCGTACTGGCCGCCACCCGCCCGCGCACCGCCAGCAGCGACAGGAAGGTCTCGACCTCGCGCCCGCCCAGATCACGCGGATGCCGACGGCCGTT
This sequence comes from uncultured Arenimonas sp., assembly GCA_964643705.1. Classification (GTDB taxonomy): domain Bacteria; phylum Pseudomonadota; class Gammaproteobacteria; order Xanthomonadales; family Xanthomonadaceae; genus Arenimonas. Next base: position 5,746 of record CAZXTV010000127.1, read on the forward strand.
CGCCTGGATGAACCGCTTGATCCAGTCCACATACGCCCGTTCCGTGCGGATCGCGTAATGCTTGAGCCGCATCACGCGGCGAACTTCGTCCAACAAGCGCGGAGCGCGCGACCCAGCGGCACCCGGGCGCAGAGAATTGCCGGCCCCCGTCGACCCGGAAGAATCCTCGTCTGCGCTCCAATAACCAGCTATCTGTCGCCGTCGATGCATAAGGCGGGATTCTGGGAAATCATCCCTAGCGCGCACATCAGGTAAAGCGTTGATTCGGGGTAGGAATTCTCGCTTGACCCACGCTCCGATCTGTCAGAACGTATGCGCAACGCCCCGTTTTAGGGGTCGAATAGGTGTTAGG
>CAZXTV010000128.1:0-6094 GCA_964643705.1 uncultured Arenimonas sp.
CCTTCTTGCCCTTGCCGTAGTTCGCCAGCAGCACCCCGCGCCCGGCGATGCGGCCCGGCAGCGCGTAGTCCAGCATCTCCGTGGGCTCCACCCGGCTGAGCAGGGCATTGCCACTGCCCGCGATCCGGGAGATGCGCCGGTTCGGCTGGTGGCTCCAGAACGGGAACTGCGCCTGTTCGGCCAGGTAATCGGCCTGGTTGGTGAAACCCGAGCGCAGGCTGCCCGGGTCCGACTCCTGCAGGCCCACGACGTCGTAGTTGCTTGCCATCTTCGCCAGCGCGTCGAGGTTGATGCGCTTGCCGTTGGGCAGCACGTGCGACCAGCTGCGGGTCACGTAATCGCTGTAGGCGCGCGTGCTCGAACCCGCCTGGATGTTGGCGCTGAGCAGGCGCAGGCGGTCGTTCGCGACTTCTGGGGGGACGGCTGGCATGGCTGCCATGGTGTCCCGACCCGCCGGCATCGGCAAGGCGGAAAAGGAAAAGGGCCGCGTTTGCGGCCCCTTCCGTTCAGCTTTCGCCGGTGCGCCGGTTAGGGCGTGCTGCCGGCGCGCTCGTGCGCGACCAGCCAATCGACCGTGTCCAGCAGGCCTTCCATGCCGCGGTCACGCGTCACCATCGCGCGGTACTTGCCGTTGACGATGATCATCGGGGTGGCGTCGACGCCACCGCGCAGCGCGAACTGCTTGGCGCGGTTGAGCTTGGCCGTGATCGCAAAGCTCTGCATCGTCGAGAGGAAGGCCTCGCGGTCGGCGCCGTGGGTGGCGTACCAGTCGGCGATTTCCTCGGGCGACGCGTTGGTGAAACTGCGTTCGATCAGCACGGCCTTGAAGAGGTCGTCGTGGGTCTTGTCGACCAGGCCCATGACCTCGGCGGCGTAGTAGGCGCGGGCGAAGTTGTCGCTGACGCCGCCGAACACGCCCGGCACGTACTCGAAGCGCACATCGGCGGGCAGGTCCGACTTCCAGGTGTTGAGCACCGGCTGCAGGTTGGCGCAGTGGATGCACATGTACGAGAACACTTCCGCGACCTCGATGCCGCCCTGGCCGATGGTCGGCTGCGGTTCGGCCAGCGGCTCGTAGTCGGCGCCCAGGCGCGGGGCCGTGGCGGGGTCGGACGAGGGCGGGGACGGACGCGGGGTTTCGGCGGCCGGTTCGGCAGGCACGGTTTCTTCGGTGGCTGGCTCGCTGGCCACTTCGTCGGATTCGGCGGCGGCGGTTTCCCCGGCGGGTGCGTCGGTCTCGGTCGCCCCGGGGGCCGGGACGTCAGCCGCGGGCGTGGCCGCAGGGGCCGGGGCATCGGCCGCTGGCGCGGGGGTGACGGCGTCGTTGGCGGACTCGCCGCAGGCCGTCAGGGCCAGGGCGAAGATCAGGGGCAGCAGGCGCTTCATTGAAGGTGGCTCCTCGTAGGGGTCGCCCACCTGACCACGGCCGGCAGGCAAAGGTTCAATACGCGGCGGCCCGGCGGGCCGCCGCGTCACATGGATCAGCCCTGGGGCTGCCCGGCGGCCAGCGCGTCGGCCGACGGCGTGTCGGCGGCGTTGTGCTGGCCTTCGATGTAGCTCGACAGGGCCTGGATCTCGTCGTCGCTCAGGCCGGCGGCCACGCCGGCCATGATGGCGTTGGCGTTCTGGTCCTTGCCCCAGACCGCGCCGTCGCGGAAGGCGGTGAGCACGGTGGCGGTGTAACCGGCGTGCTGGCCACCCAGGGACGGCCAGGCCGGGCCCGGGTTGCCGGCGCCGCTGGGGCCGTGGCAGGCGGCGCAGGCGGGCACCGAACCGTCGGCCTTGCCGTAGCGGAAGATCTGTTCGCCGACCTGGTAGAACTTGCGGTCGGCGTACGGGCCTTCGGCGATGACGGTGTCGTCGGCCACGCCGGCAACGACCTTCTGGGCGGCGAAGTAGGCGCCGAGGTCGCGCATGTCCTGCGCGCTGAGCGGGGCGGCGAAACCCATCATGATCGCGTTCTCACGGCCGCCGTTCTTGTACAGCGACAGCTGGCGGGCGATGTAGCGCTCGTGCTGGCCGGCCAGCTTGGGGTAAGCCGGGACCAGGGAGTTGCCGTCGGTGCCGTGGCAGGCCGCACAGACCGCGGCCTTGCCGGCGCCGGCCTCGGCGTCGCCGTTGCTGGCCTGGCCATCGCCCACCTCGAGCACCTCGATCGGGGCCGGCACGGCTTCCGGGGCAGCCGACACCTCGGCCGCGGCCGGCTGGGCGTCGGGGGAAACCTGCGGGGTGGCCGAAGCAGGCGGCGGGGACTCCACTTCCGTCTCCTGGGCCACGACCACGGCCGAGAAGGCCAGGGCGGCGGCGACACCAAGGATGCGCGTGAACTTCATGGGCTGCTCCGGAACGCTGATTTCAAGGGAATGAGGGCCTTGCGCGGCAGGCGCGCAGGAAGGCGCGGATTATCCCAGTCGGCGCCTGTGACGGTCAATTCAGGCGGCCCCGGGACAGGGCCAAGGCTGGTCAGGAAGGCCTGCAGGGGCCATGCTTGGCGCCTTTCCCGCCCCGGCGAGCCCCGATGTCCAACGCCCTGGCCCGAGCCAAATACGTTGATTCCGTGCATTCCCTGCGCCAGCTTCCGCCCGACGACGGCCGTGAAGTGGTGTTCGCCGGCCGTTCCAACGCCGGCAAATCCAGCGCCCTGAACGCCCTGACCAACCAGAAGGGCCTGGCCCGCGTGTCCAAGACCCCGGGCCGCACCCAGGCGCTGAATTATTTCGAAGTCGACCCCGGCCGCTTCCTGGTGGACTTGCCCGGTTATGGCTACGCCAAGGTGCCCGAGGCGATGCGCGAGGCCTGGAAGGGCATGATCAACCGCTACTTCCAGGAACGCACCTCGCTCAAGGGCCTGGTGGTGGTGATGGACATCCGCCACCCGCTGCGCGAATACGACCTGCAGATGCTCGACTACGCCTTCGAGCGCGAGCTGCCGGCGCACTGCCTGCTGACCAAGGCCGACAAGCTGGGCCGCGGCGAGCAGGGCAACATCCTGCTCAAGGTCCGCAAGGAACTCGCCGGCCGCGCCAGCGCCCAGGTCTTCTCCGCCGACGCCAAGACCGGCGTAGACGAAGCCCGCGCCGTGGTCACCGGCTGGCTTGAGGTGAAGTGAGGGTTCGTTTTGGTACGCGGATAAGAGCGGATGCACGCGGATAAAGGCGGATAAAGCCGATTTTTGGATTGGCCCGGGCGGAAGTCAGTCGGAACTCGGGGCAGATCAGTACCGATCATTTAATCCTGACTTGCTCTATCCGCACTTATCCGCGAGCATCCGCTCTTATCCGCGTACTAAAACGACCCATCCCGAAGTCGCGGATCCATGCGGCCGCGCGCCCAGTCCACCAGCACGTTGATGACCACGATCGCGGCGCCGACGACGAGTACGACACCCAGCACCAGGGTGTAGTCGCGGTTGAGCGCACCCTGCACGAAATAGCGGCCGATGCCCGGGATGCCGAACACCTGTTCGACCACCGCCGAGCCGCTGACCACGTTGATCAGCGCCGGGCTCAGCCAGGCCACCACCGGCAGCAGCCCGGGCCGCAGCGCGTGCACGAACAGCAGCCGCGCCCCGGAAATGCCGCGTCCGCGCGCCGCGCGCAGGTAGTCGGCGCCCAGCACGTCCATCAGCGACCCGCGGGTGAGCCGCGCGCAGTAGGCCAGGTTCGGCAGCGCCAGCGCGATGACCGGCAGCACCACGCTGCGCCAGCTGCCGTCCCAGCCGCCGGCCGGCAGCCACTGCAGGCCCACGGCGAACACCAGCACCAGCAGCGGCGCCACCACGAACTTCGGGATCGACAGGCCCAGCCCGGCGCCGAACATCAGCGCCCGGTCGGTCCAGCTGCCCGCCCGCAGCGCCGCCCACACGCCCAGCGGCACGCCCAGGCCCAGCGCCAGCAGCAGGGCCAGGCTGCCGTTGATCACGGTGATGGGCATCGCCGCGGCCAGCAGTTCGCTGACGCGGTAGTCGGGGTACTGGAAGGACGGGCCAAGGTCGCCGCGCACGACGTCGGCCACCCAATACGCGTACTGCAGCGGCAGCGGCTGGTCGAGCCGGTACTGCGCGGCGAGTGCGGCTTCGACTTCCGGCGGCGCTGCCTTTTCCGCGTCGAAGGGTCCACCCGGCGCTGCGCGCAGCAGCACGAAACACAATGTCGCCAGCAGCCACAGCGTCAGCAGGGCTTCCAGGGCGCGGCTGGCGAACAGGCGGGCGGCAGGCATGCCGGGACTTTGCCCAAGCGGCCGGGGGATGTCACGTGCGCCGCGGCGTCAGTCGCGCAGGCGCAGGAACCGGCTGGGGTGGCGGTCGAGCGGGTTGGCCTGGAAACCTTCCACGTCGGAGTGCACCAGGTGTTTCGAGGTGTAGTGGTAGATCGGCAGCACCGCGTGCGCTGACTGCAGGCGCGCTTCGGCCTGGCGCAGCAGCTGTTGCCGGCGCGCCAGCGTCGGCGCGGCGTCGGCGGCGTCGAGCAGCGCGTCGTAGGCCGGGTCGGCGTAGGCGCTCCAGTTCGAGGCGCCGTCGCTGCGGAAGGTGTCCAGGAAGTTGCGGGCATCGTCGATGTCGGCGATCCAGCCGCCGCGGAATACCTGGGTGATCACGCGCTGGCGGCGCGTACCCACGAACACCTTCCATTCTTCGTTGCGCAGGCGGGTCTGCACGCCCAGGGTTTCGCGCCACATCGCCGCCACCGCAAGCGCCAGGCGCCGGTGCGGGGTGGAGGTGTTGTAGCGAAGCTCGACCTGCAGGGGCTTGTCGCGCGAATAGCCGGCCTGTGCGTAAAGCGCACGGGCGCGCTGTTCACGCCTGGCCTGGGTCCAGGCAGCGGCTGCCGGCAGCGGCGGCTGGTAGCCGGCCACGCCGGGGGGCACCACGCCCCAGGCCGGGCTTTCGCCCAGGCCGGTGACATGGCGGGTGAGGATGTCGCGGTCCACGGCCAGCGACAGCGCCTCCCGCAGCGCTGGGTCATCCTGGAACGGTGCGCGTTCGAGGTTGAAGCCCAGCCAGAAGCTTCCCAGGTAGGGGCTGATGCGGAGCTGGTCGCCGAAGCGTTCATGCAGCGAGGCCAGCGGCTGCGGCGGCAGGGTTTCGGTGATGTGCAGGCCGCCGGCCTCGAAGCGCCGCAGCTCGCTGGCGGCGTCTTCGGTCACGTGGAAACGCACGCGCGGGATCGGCGGCGGTTCGCGGAAGTGCGGGTTGCGCTCGAGCGTGACCTGGGCCTGCGGCAGCCAGTCGGCCAGCCGGTAGGCGCCGTTGGACACCAGCTTGCCGGGCCGCGTATGGCGGGCGCCGTGTTCGGCCAGGCCGGGCAGGTACACCGGGTAGGCCAGCGGCAGGGTCAGCAGGCGCGGCAGGTCGGCGCTGCGGCTCAGCGTGAAAACCAGGGTGCCCGCATCCGGGGCGGCCACGCCCAGGGCCGCGGGCGGCTGCTGGCCGCGTTGCACGGCGCTGGCGTTTTGTATCGCGTCCAGGTGGCCGGCGAACGGCGCCGCCGTCTCCGGCGCGAAGGCGCGGCGCAGGCTGGCCAGCACCTGCGGGGCGTCCAGGGGTTCACCGTTCGACCAGCGGGCGTCCGGGCGCAGGTGGAAGGTCCAGGTGCGGCCGTCGTCGGACACCGACCAGCGTTCGGCGACCCCGGGCACCAGGCTGCCGGCGCCGTCTTCGGCCACCAGGCCTTCGTACAGGTCGCGCAGGATGTTGGCGCAGGCCACCTCCGGGCAGCGGTGCGGGTCGAGCGTGGACGGTTCCGGGCCGTTGCCCCGTTCCAGCGTCTGTGCCAGGGCGGTGCCGGAACAGTGCAGGCCCGCCAGCAGGACGCCAAGCGCGACGGCGCGGGTTACGATTCGCATCCACTGATTGTACTAGGCCGCCCCGTGTCCGGACCCAGCAACGCCAAGGATGAACCACTGACCGACCCGCGCGCGCTGGTCGAGTACCTGGCGACGGGCAGCCGGCCGCCGCAGGACTGGCGCATCGGCACCGAACACGAAAAGTTCGGCTTCCGGCTCGACGACCTGCGGCCGCCCACCTGGGACGGCGAACGCGGCATCGAGGCCCTGCTGCGCGGGCTCACCCGCTTCGGCTGGGAGCCTTTCGAAG
>CAZXTV010000129.1:0-6074 GCA_964643705.1 uncultured Arenimonas sp.
GACCAGCAGGCCGGCTTCGGGCAGGGGACAGAACACGGCCGAGCGTGTTCCCACCAGGACCCGCGCCCGGCCGCTGGCCATGTCGGCCCAGGCGCGGGCCCGTTCGCCGTCGCCCAGGCCGGAGTGGAAGGCAAGCACCGGCACGCCCAGCCGGGCCCGGAAACGGGCCAGGGTCTGTGGCGTCAGGCCGATTTCGGGCACCAGCACCAGGGCCTGGCGCCCTGCCGCCAGGCAGTCGGCGATGGCCTGCAGGTACACCTCGGTCTTGCCGCTGCCGGTGACTCCCTCGAGCAGCACCGCCCGGTAGCCTTCGCCGGCGCGCAGGGCCTGCATGGCGGCGGCCTGGCCGGGCATGGGCGCCGGGGATGCGGCCGGACGCGGCGCCAGGGCGCCCCCGACCTCCACCCGCTCTGCCAGGCCGCGCTGCGCCAGCGCACGCGCGGCCGCCCGCCAGCCGGGGAAACGCTGGTCCAGGTCGTCTTCGTCGCGCGGGCCTTCGCACAGGTCCAGCAGCAGGCGGCGCGGCCGACCGTCTCGGCCATTGCCGGCGGCCTCTTCCCGTCCGGCGGGCGTCGCGGCCCAGCCGTGCCGGCGGGTGTCGGGAAGGGGCTGGCCGGTGCGCAGCAGGGTCGGCAGCGCCGTGGCGATCACTTCGCCCAGCGGTGCGTGGTAATAGGCGGCGACCCAGCGCAGGCTTTCGAACAGTTCCCCGTGCAGCAGCGGGCTGGCGTCCAGTCGTTCGTGGGCGGCCTTGAGCGTGGCCAGGTCGCCGCTGGCCGGATCGATGCCCGTGACCATGCCCACCAGGTCGCCGCTGCCGCGGCCAAACGGGACCCGCACCCGGCAGCCCAGCCAGTCGGGTCCTGCGGCCATGCCCGGCGGCGGGAGGTAATGGAATTCCCGCGGCAGCGGCACCGGCAGGGCGACGCGCAGGATGTCTGGGGCGGCGACGGGCATCCGCGAAGTCTAGCCTGAGGCCGGCCCGCGACCGGCTGCCCCGGCCCGAAAGGCGACTTGCAGCGCAATGCTGCCAAATGCATCACAAAGCACGGGTAAGCCACTGTTCAGAAAAACGAAACACCCTTATCCACATTTCCTGTGGATAAGTCTGTGGAAGGGAGCGCGGGCACTACTGCGCACCCCCGTGCCAACGGCCCTCACGCCGGGTTGGCGATTTTTTAACCACGCTGACATATTCGTTTTAAATCAATAAGTTGATGCTGCCATGAATCAGTAACCCGGGGTCGTTGGCCTGTGAAGGCGAGGATTCACGGACCCCGCCTGCCGCTGTGCACAACGTTCCACGCCGGAAGCCGCGCGGGGCTTGGCTGAGCGCGAATTTCGCGCATGTCAACCGCTGTTTTGCAGCGACCGCTGGCTAGAATAGGGGGTGATTTCCGACCCCCCGATGCCTGAATCCCCGACCCCGTCCCCGGCCCTGGCCGCCTTTCTGCGCGGCATCGAACGCCGCGCCTTCGTCTTCGCCCAGGTCCAGTCGGGCCAGGACGAACAGGCCCTGGCCTCCGTGGGCCGCGCCATGCGGGCCTTCCGGTCCGTCTCGGGGGTGACGCCGCTGTCGGGCTGGCCGGCGGGCTTCTGGTCGCTGCTGCTGGCCCAGGCCGAACTGTCCGGCGGCCAGGCGCCCGAACCCGAACTTTCGCACCTGGGTGCCGGGCCCCGGGCCGCGCTGCTGCTGCGCCTGGTTGGCGGCCTGGATTTCGTGCACGCCGCCCAGGTGCTGGGCGTGGCCGAGCCGACCTATCGCTTCGCGCTGCAGCGTGCCCTGCAGCAGCTGGGCGAAGCGGGTGTCAGCTACGCCGCGCTGGGCCAGCTGCGCGAACGCCTGCACCGCCAGGTGAAAACGCTGCCCGCCCACCACGTGGAAGCGCTGGCCGTGCTGCGCGGCCGGGTCATGCGCGACGAGCAGGAGCCTGCCGCGGTCCCGCCGCCGCCGCCTTCGCCCTGGCCGCGGCGCCTGGCCTGGGTGGCCCTGCTGCTGCTGGCGGTGGCGTTCGCGGCCACCTGGTGGGAGCCGGCGCCACCGCTGCTGCCCGGCGCCGTCCAGGACCTGCCTGCCGAAACCCCTTCCGGACCCGCGGTAGCCGCTTCGGACGACGCCGGCCAGGTCATCCATCCCGATTACGCCGCCCTGGCGCGACCTGAAGACGCTGCCCTGGCGGCCGACCTGGCCTTCCTGAGCTGGCTGGCGGCCCGCGATGCGTCCCCGCCGCGGCTGCAGGCGAGCGCCGCGGCCGATGCGGTGCCGTCGCCCGCCGCCGCCGCCCGCGACCAGCCCGCCTTCGAGACCCTGCCGGTCGACCAGCGCAGCCTGCTGGCGCCGCTGTCCTCGACCTGGCCGCGGCTGGACCCGGCCACGCGCCGCCAGCTGATCGGCCAGGCCAGCCACTGGCTGGCCCTGGACGGCCCGTCCCGCGAGGCCCTGCGCCAGCGCCTGGCCGAATGGGACGAGCTCCCGGTCGCCGACCGCGCCGCGCGCCGCGGCCACCTGGCGGCCTGGGCCAACCTGTCTGCAGACGAACAGGCCTGGGTGCGCGATACCACCCGCCAGTTCGTCGCTTCTCCTGCCGCCGAACAGGTTGCCGCGCGGGAAGCCTTCGAGGCCCTGCCGCCGCAGGAGCGCGAACCCTGGTGGCTGGGCCCGGCGCTGGGCGAGTGGTTTTCGCCGGTGCAGCCGCTGTTCGCCTACCTGCCCGAAGACCAGCGGCCACCGCTGCTGGCCATGTTGCGCGGGCTGTCGCCGCAGGCGCGCACCGACCTGGCGCTGTTGGCCCGCCGGCTGCCCGCCGCCGAGCGCGAGCGGCTGCGCCGGGCCCTGCTCGAGGCGCCGCCGGAAGAGCGCGAGGCCCTGGTGCACGCGCGCCTGGCCCGCTGATCGCCGCGCGCCGCCCTCAAAGGCGGCAAGCCATCAGCACCGCGGCACTCACATGTTCACGAGGCTCGCCAGCAGGGCGAAGGTGGCGCCGAAGCTGATCAGCACCAGGTAGCAGGTGCCGAGTACCCAGTACTTGAAGACCGTCATGATCCAGCCCTGGCCGTACACCCGCTTCTGCATCAGCAGCAGGTAAACCGGCATCCAGCACAGCAGCGCGACCTCCATCCAGCCCAGCGGCCGCGACAGCCACGCCCAGGCGCTGGTCCACTCCGACATCGCGTCCAGGATCACCACCACCAGCAGGCCGCCGCACAGGAAGCTGTGGCTGTGCAGTGCGACGATCAGGTGCTCCATGTAAAGCCGCTTCTTGAACACGTACATGATCTTGAGCAACACGGCGAACAGCGGCAGCAGCACGAACAGCGTGGTCGGCACCATCGAAAGGAAGGCGTTCTTGAGCAGGTTCGGATCCTTCTGGAACCGCTCCCAGTTTTCGTCGGCGCGTTCGGCCTGGGCGTTGATCCAGCGATTGCCGGACTCCCCGAGCCAGTCGAGCTTCACCGGGTTTTCCGTCGGGTGCCAGGGTTTGCCGTTGTACTGCATGGCATTGTCGATGTCGATCGACGGAGCCACGGGCACCGGCTCGCCGGCGGCCAGGGCGGCCTCGATCTCGCGGATGCGACTGCGGGCTTCGCCCTTCACCGCTTCCTCGGCGACGTCCATGCTGATGTCGAGGCCGAAATCCACGCCGGGCACGCCGGTCTTTTCGGCGCGCGCCTTGGTGACCTCGGCCAGCGCCAGGTCGCGCAGGCGTTCGACTTCGGCGACGGTGGTGGCCTGGCGCATGCTCGCCCGCTGGCGCTCGCTGCCGGTCTCCGCCGCGTCGGCGATCGTCGCGTCCTCGCCGGCGGCGGCTTCGCTGGTGGTCGCCGGGGTCTCGGGCGCTTCGTCGAAGGCGGCGTCGAAACGCAGCTGTGCCGCGAAGAAGGCGAACAGGCTAAGGAACACGAACAGGCGCACCGGGCTGACATAACGGACCCGGCGCCCAGCGAAATATTCCAGGCTCAGGTAGCCGGGTTTGAACAGCAGCGGGCCGAGCGTGCGCAGGATGCGCGAATCGAGCTCGAACACCGAATCCATGAAGTCGCCCACGATCGAGCTGAAGTGCCGCACCAGGCCCTTGGTCGGCTGCCCGCAGGCATAACAGTGTTCGCCGAGCAGCGCTTCGCCGCAGTTGGCGCAGCATCGCGGGCTTTCCGCGGCGGGCGGGGTGGGGCAGGTGTCGACGCTCATCACTGGCTCCGGCGGGGCTGCGGCTAATATAGCGGCCCGTCGTCCTGCCCGGACCCCCCATGAGTCGTTCCGAAAGCCGCCTGGCCCGCCTGTTGCGGGAGATGCGGGTCAGCTTCGTGCTTGCCCTGCCCCTGGTGCTGAGCCAGCTTTCGTCGATGGCGATGAACATCGTCGACACGGTGCTGGCCGGTCGCCATGGCCCGGTGACGCTGGCGGCCGTGGGTGTCGGCAGCGCGGTGTGGTCGGTGGTGATCCTGGTCAGCATCGGCGTGCTGATGGCGGTGCCGCCGACGGTGTCGCAGCTCAATGGCGCGGGCCGCCGGGCCGACATCGGGCCGGTGTTCCGCCAGGCACTGTGGTTGGCGCTGGGGCTGGGCCTGGTGCTCATCTTCGTGGTGCGCGCAGGCGCGGTGGCCCTGGAACCGATGGGCATCACCGCCGAAACCCGACCCGAGGCCGTGGCCTTCCTGCGCGCCATCAGCTGGGGCGCGCCGGGGCTGGCGCTGTTCTTCTGCCTGCGCAACCTCAGCGAAGGCGTGGCCTGGACGCTGCCGTCGATGGTGTTCGGCCTGGTTGGCCTGGCGCTGCTGGTGCCGCTGGGCTGGGGCCTGATGTTCGGCGCCGGCCTGGGCGCGGCCGGGCTGGGTTATGCGGTGGCGATCGTGCTGTGGTGCCAGGCGGCGTCGATGGCGCTGTACCTGTGGCGGGCGCCGCGTTTCGCCGACCTCGGCCTGTTCACGCGCTTCGACCCGCCCCGCTGGCCGCCGATCCGCGCACTGCTGAAGCTGGGCCTGCCGATGGGCGTGTCGGTGTTCATGGAGGGCAGCCTGTTCGTCGCCACGGCGCTGCTGGTGGGCACCCTGGGCACCACCCAGATGGCCGCGCACCAGATCGCCATCCTGATGGCCAGCCTGTGTTTCATGGTGCCGCTGGGCGTGGCCATGGCCACCACGGTGCGCGTGGGCCACGCGGTCGGCGCCGGCGACCTGCCGGGCGTGCGCTGGTCGGCGGCCGCGGGCTTCAGCCTGGGCATGATCGCGCAAACCATTTCGGCCGTGCTGCTGGTCGTGGGTGCCACCTGGCTGGCGTCGCTGTTCACGTCCGACCCGGCGGTCATCGCGCTGGCCAGCCTGCTGATGGCCTATGCGGCGGTCTTCCAGTACCCCGACGGCCTGCAGGCCCTGTCGGCCGGCTCCCTGCGCGGCCTCAAGGACACCAAGGTGCCGATGTTCATCACCGTGCTGGCGTACTGGGGCTTCGGGCTGCCGCTGGGCGCCTGGCTGGGCATTTCCCAGGGGCAGGGCGCGCCGGGCCTCTGGACCGGCCTGATCCTTGGCCTGAGCGTCGCCGCGACCCTGCTGGGCTGGCGCTTCTGGCGCATGGCGCGCCGCCCCCTGCCGGCCGTACACGTGACCTGAGGCTTATGCGCCTTCACCACGGGCTGGGTATGCTGGCGCCTGGATTGATTGGAGCCATCTAATGTCTGAGTCGAAACCGGGCCCGATCCGGCGCTTTTTCGTCGGGATCTGGAACACCCTGAATTTCACCCGCCGGCTGGTGTTCAACCTGCTGTTCGTGGTCGTGCTGGTGTTCTTCATCGTCGTGCTGTTCTCCGGCACCGGCATCAAGCCGGTGACCAAGAACAGCGCGCTGGTGCTGGACCTCTCGGGCGCGCTGGTCGAGCAGTACGGCGCCCACCCGGTGGACCGCGTGCTCAACCAGGCCATGGGCCAGGGGATCGAGGTGTCGGGAGGCTCGGCGGCCAACACCATCGCCGGGATCGCCAGCTTCGGAGGCCGGGCGGCCTACATCGGCCGGGTGTTCGACGACCAGCTCGGCGCCGTGTTCGCGCACGACCTCAGGTCCACCGGGGTGGCCTTCCGCTGCC
>CAZXTV010000130.1:0-1440 GCA_964643705.1 uncultured Arenimonas sp.
GCTCGACGTCGTCGATCTGCAGCGGCATGTTGTCGCGGTAGCTCATCTCGCCCTGGAACGCCCAGCCTGCCACCGTCGTGTTCCAGCTCATTCCGTACTTCTGGATGTCTTCCTGATACTCGCCGAAGAAGCGGCCGCTGGCGGCGCCGCCGAGCGGGTTGTTAACCGCACGACCCGACAGCAGCGGCACGCGGCTGTGGTAGTTCAGGAAGTAGAAGCCAAACTCGGTTTCGTTGAGGGCTTCGGCGTACCAGCGCAGCGCCAGGCCGAACTGGCCGTCGTCGCGGGCGTTGCGGTTGGGCAGGCGGCCCACCGCGTTGCCGCAGCCGATGGCGATGATCTGGCCGGCGGTGGCCGGGCCGTAGATCGCGGCCAGGTCGGCGAAACGATCGGACGAGGCGAAACCGGCCGGGCCGTTGTAGCAGGTGCTGAAGAAGCGCTCGGGGTTGTAGACCGGCTGCGGCGTGGTGCCGAAGCCCAGCATCACGTAGGTGCCGCCCGGGCTGGCGAAGTCATTGGAGCTGAAATAGGTGCCCGCGGCATCGATTTCGATTTCCTCGAACTCGAACAGGTACACCGCCTCGAGCGAGACGTTGTCGCTCAGGCTGATCGAGCCGTAAAGCATGTCGATCGGCAGGAAGGCTTCCCTGAGCTCGGCACCGGCGACGCGCAGCGCCGACAGGTCGACCGGGTTGATGACGTTGATGCCGTTCTGGATGAAGGTGCTTTCACCCCAGCTGACCACCTGGCGACCCAGGCGGACGGTGCCGGCCAGGCTGCCGTCGTCGGCCAGCGAGAAGTTCTTGAACACGAACGCGTCGAGCATGCGGAAGCGCTGGCCGATGCGGTCCTGCGCTTCTTCGGTGAGGTCGTCGCGGCCTTCGTTTTCGAAGTCGTGGAAGTACGTGGCGCGCATGAACATGCCCCAGTCGCGCCAGTTCAGGCTGAGCTCGGACGTCAGCTTGACCGCGCTGGAGATGGCGTCGCCCTTGTCGTACTTGAGGTTGCCGTCGTCACGGTTGGCCGAAAAACGGCCCATCGCGTCGATCTGGGCCTGCGAACCCGGCACGCCGCCGGTGCTGGTGCAGCGGCCCGGGCCGACCGGAATCGGGCCCAGCGGCACGTTCTGCGTGCAAAGCAGCGGGTTGAACCAGGACTTGGCGATCAGGTCCGGGTCCTGGTCCTCGACGCGCCAGGCGTAACCGTACGACACCGTGGTGTCGAAGCTGCCCTGGAGTTCGCCACGCGTGAACTCGATGGCCTGGGCGGCCGGGGCCATCAGCAGGCCGAGCGCAACGGCGGCGGCCAGACGGGCACGAGCGACCCGCCCGTGGTTTGCATGCAGTTTCTTCATGGGTGCTTCCTCGGGTTCAGATCGACGGTGCGGATTCCGGGCGTTGTTCATGGCTATCTGGCTCCCCCCAGACTCTAGAGCATTTC
>CAZXTV010000130.1:1450-6054 GCA_964643705.1 uncultured Arenimonas sp.
TATTAATAGTTCGTTAGGAAATGGCAATGCTGTTGCGTATGGTCAGCCGGGAAAATCTTCCGGGCCCGGCCGGAATGGCCTCGGCGGCAGGTCCAGCGCGGCTCGCACGGGTCCGCCGTCATAGGCCAGGTCGCGGTCGAGCCGCGCCACCAGGCCGGGTCCCGGGCCGCGCCGGCCGGCCAGGCCCAGGCCCAGGCGGAACAGCGGCGCGGGCACGCGCAGCAGGCGCGCGCCGGGCGCGGCGGCGGCCAGGCAGCGCGCGACCATGGCGTCGTAGGGCAGGGTCTCGCCGCCGGGCAGGTCGAAGTTTCCCGCCACCGGGACCGGGGCCCGCAGCGCGGCCAGCACCGCCGCGGCCACGTCGTCGGCATGGACCGGCTGGCGCAGGCCGCGGGCCGTGTTCGGGAGGGGCAGCCAGCGCCAGCGCCGGGCAAGCGCCACCCAGCGCGACAGGTTCTGGTCGCGGCCATGGCCCCAGATCAGGGTCGGGCGCAGCAGGGTCAGCGCGCTGCCGCGTTTTTCGCAGCAGGCCGCCAGCCGGGACTCGCAGTCGGCCAGCCGGCGGGCCAGCGCGCGCTCGGCGGGATCCGGGGAGTCGGCCTTGCCGTGCCGGCTGGTCGAACCCAGCACCACCAGCCGGCGCGGCGCCAGCGACGAGGCCTCGAACCAGTCGGTGAAGGCATCCAGCGGCCCCAGGCTGGCGATGGCCGGCACCGGCGGCGGGTCGGCCAGGCCAGGCAGGCTGCCGATGATCCAGGCCAGCCGATCGTCTTCCGGCCGCGCATGCCGGCTGACGGCCCAGGCCGGCGACTCGTCCGGGCCCAGCTGCGCGCGCAGGGACTGCCCGACCAGTCCGGTCAGGCCGAACACGCCCCAGCCTTGCGCCTCTCCCCCGAGGTTTTCCATGGCCCGAGCATACCTGCGGGGCCCGCGTGCACGGCGCTTTAGCAAACCGATGCGCTAGACTCAGCGGCCAACTTCGTCGTGCGACGACACCCGACACCGCCGCCCCGGCCACAGGCCAAAAGACCGCGGCCAGGCAAGGAACGCGATGCTCGTATTACTGCTGGTCATCCCCTTCGTGCTCGCGCTGCTGGTGGGCCTGCTGCCCGACCACCAGCGCCGCCCGGCCGCCTGGCTGGCCGGGTTGGCCCCGGTCGCCGGCCTGGTCCTGCTGGGCCTGATGACCCCCGACGTGATGTCCGGCGAAGGCGTGCGCAGCCTGGTGCCCTGGATCCCGGCCATGGGCCTGGACCTGTCGCTGCGACTCGACGGCCTGGCCTGGATGTTCGCCGGCCTGGTGCTGGGCATCGGCGCGCTGATCGTCCTCTACGCCAGCTACTACCTGTCCGCCACCGACAGCATGCCGCGCTTCCTGGCCTTCCTGCTGCTGTTCATGGGCGCGATGCTGGGCATGGTGGTCGCCGGCAACCTGGTGCTGCTGGCGGTGTTCTGGGAACTGACCTCGATCAGTTCCTTCCTGCTGATCGGCTTCTGGAACCACCGCCAGGACGCCCGCGACGGCGCCCGCATGGCCCTGGCGATCACCGGCGCCGGTGGCCTGGCGCTGCTGGGTGGCGTCATCCTGCTGGGCCGCATCACCGGCAGCTACGAACTGGACGTGGTGCTGGCGTCGGGGCCGCAGATCCTGGCCAGCCCGCTTTACCCGTACGCGCTGGTGCTGGTGCTGCTGGCGGTGTTCACCAAGAGCGCGCAGTTCCCTTTCCAGTTCTGGCTGCCGCATGCCATGGCGGCGCCGACGCCGGTGTCGGCCTACCTGCACTCGGCGACGATGGTGAAGGCCGGCGTGTTCCTGCTGGCGCGCCTGCACCCGGCCCTGGCGGGCAGCGACCTGTTTTTCTACCTGGTCAGCGGCGTCGGTGCGATCACGCTGCTGGTGGGTGCCTGGCACGCGATCTTCCAGCATGACCTCAAGGGCCTGCTGGCGTATTCGACCATCTCGCACCTGGGCCTGATCACGCTGCTGTTCGGGCTGTCGACGCCGATGGCGGTGGTCGCGGGCCTGTTCCACATCCTCAACCACGCCACCTTCAAGGCCTCGCTGTTCATGGCCGCCGGCATCATCGACCACGAAACCGGCACCCGCGACATGCGCCGGCTGGGCGGCTTGCTGCGCGTGCTGCCCTACACCGGAATCCTGGCCATCATCGCCTCGCTGGCGATGGCGGGTGTACCGCTGCTCAATGGTTTCCTGTCCAAGGAAATGTTCTTCACAGAGGCGCTGGAGATCCGGGGCCACATGTTCATGCGCTGGGGCATCGCCGGCGCCGCGGTGCTGGCGGGCGCATTCGGCGTGGCCTACAGCCTGCGCTTCGTGCACGACACCTTCTTCGGTGAAGGGCCGGTGCGCATCGACCGCACGCCGCACGAACCGCCGCGCTTCATGCGCATCCCGGTCGAGGTGCTGGTGATCCTGTGCCTGGCCGTGGGCGTGGCCCCTGCGCTGACCATCGCGCCGGTGCTGCATACCGCGGCCCAGGGCGTGCTTGGCAACAACGTGCCCTATTACAGCCTGTCGATCTGGCACGGCTTCAACACGCCGTTCATGATGAGCCTGGCCGGCCTGGCCGCCGGCATCGCGCTGTATTTCGGCATCCGCAGGCTGATCGACCTGTACGGGGTCAGCTACGACTCGCGCGGACGTCGCCTGTACGAATGGAAAGTCGCAGAAGCCATGCGCCTGGCCGGCAAGCTCACGGCCCGCCTGGAAAACGGCAGCCTGCAGCGCTACCTGGTGCTGGTGGTGCTGTCGGCGCTGGCCCTGGGCATCGTGCCCTTCCTGTCATCCGATCTTGTCTTCAGCGGCCGGTCCCAGCCGATGCCGCCGCTGGCCTGGCTGGTCTGGGGCATCGGCATGGTGGCGACCGTGGCCACCGTCGTGCTGCATCGTCGCCGCCTGCTGGCGCTGGTGGTGATGGGCGCGGTCGGGCTGGCGGTCAGCCTGGCCTTCGTGCTGCTGTCGGCACCGGACCTGGCCCTGACCCAGCTGCTGGTGGAAATGGTGACGATCGCGCTGATGCTGTTGTCGCTGAACTACCTGCCGGCCGAGTCCGCACCCGAACCCTCGCGCCTGCGCCGGTGGCGCGACGCCGCCATTGCCCTGGCGGCCGGCGGCGGCGTCGCGGCGCTGGCCTACGCGATCATCACCCGGCCGCTGGATACCGTCGCCTCGGAAATCCTGGCCCTGTCCCTGCCCGAAGGCGGCGGCAGCAACGTGGTGAACGTGATCCTGGTCGACTTCCGCGGCTTCGACACCCTGGGCGAGATCGCCGTGTTCGGCATCGCCGGCCTGGTGGTGCACGCCATGCTGCGGCGCGCGCGCATGCTGCCCGAACGCCGCGTGCCCGGCCCGCCCGACCCGCTTGTCATCCCCAACACGGTGGCCCGCCTGCTGCTGCCGCTGGCGCTCGCCGTGTCCCTGTACCTGTTCCTGCGCGGGCACAACCTGCCGGGCGGTGGCTTCATCGCCGGCCTGGTGCTGGCGGTGCCCGTCCTGCTGCAATACGTGCTGTC
This sequence comes from uncultured Arenimonas sp., assembly GCA_964643705.1. Lineage (GTDB taxonomy): Bacteria > Pseudomonadota > Gammaproteobacteria > Xanthomonadales > Xanthomonadaceae > Arenimonas. Next base: position 4,985 of record CAZXTV010000130.1, read on the forward strand.
GGGCAACCAATACATGGAACAGCGGCTGGGCTTCGATTACCCGCGGGTGATCGGCGTGGGCCTGCTGCTGGCGCTGCTTACCGGCGTCGGCAGCTGGGTGCTGGGTTACCCCTACATGACCAGCCACACCGATTACGTCGCCGTGCCGCTGCTGGGCAAGCTGCCGATGGCCAGCGCCATGGTCTTCGACATCGGCGTGTACCTGGTGGTGGCCGCCGGCAGCCTGCTGATGCTGGGCATGATGGCCGCGGTGCGGCCGCCGCTGCACGGGGGGGCGCGCTGATGGAGCTGGCGCTTTCGATCTTCATCGGAACCCTGGTCGCGGCCGGTGTCTACCTGCTGCTGCGGGCCCGCAGCTTCGACATCATCCTGGGCCTCACCTTGCTGTCCTACGCCGTGAACCTGCTGATCTTCAGCATGGGCAGGCTGGCGGTGGCCAAGCCACCGATCCTGGACAAGGCGCTGGACCCGACCCTGGCCAACCATTCCGACCCGCTGCCGCAGGCGCTGGTGCTCACCGCCATCGTCATCGCCTTCGCCATGACCGCGGTGCTGCTGGTCACGGCCGTGCGCAGCCGCTCCGACAGCCGCAGCGACCACGTCGACGGCAGTGAACCGCGCCGGGAGGACCGCCCGTGATGGCCCACCTGCCCATCCTGCCGATCCTGCTGCCGCTGCTGGCCGCGATCGTGCTGCTGCTGGTGCCGACGCGGCGCATCGCCGTGCATCGTTTCGTCGGACTGCTGTCGTGCGCAGCCCTGGTGGCCGTGGCGGCGACGCTGGCGCTGCAGGCCGACGACGGCGGCACCCGCGTCTACCTGGTCGGAAACTGGGCCGCGCACCTGGGCATTGCGCTGGCCGCCGACCGGCTGGCGGCGATCATGTTGCTGGCCACCAGCCTGCTGGCCCTGCCCTGCCTGTGGTTCGCCACCGGCGGCTGGGACCGGCGCGCGCTGCACTTCCACGTCTTGTTCCAGTTCCAGCTGATGGGCCTGAACGGCGCCTTCCTCACCGCCGACCTGTTCAACCTGTTCGTGTTCTTCGAGGTGCTGCTGATCGCCTCCTATGGC
>CAZXTV010000131.1:0-5906 GCA_964643705.1 uncultured Arenimonas sp.
ACCATGCGCCCGTCCAGGCCCAGCACCCACTGGCCGTCCTTGAGGACGACGCCGCCCAGCAGCTTGCCGCCGGCATCACGCAGCTGCGCGTGCGGTTCGCCGAGGCGATCGGCTGGAATCGAAGCTTTGGGAGTCATCATCGCGAGACCTTTGGAGACTGGATATCCAGGAGGGTGGCAGCTCCGGCGTCGCAGGCTAGCAGCGCTGCAAGCCGCATCGCAATGGAAAGCATGATGGTGGATGGCATGCGCCGAGCCCTGTCCCGAGCAATCCGCACACCCGCGTCAAGGGCTTAAGGGGTGTGTCCGAAAGCCTTCCCTGATCGACTCGACAAGCTCCGCCGCATTCCAAGGCTTGGGCAGGAAGTCGTGCAGCCCCGCCTCGCGCCGCGCGCGGTCCACGGCGGCCGTCTCCGCTTGTCCCGACAGCATGATCTTCACCACGGAGGGGAAGCGCTTGTGGGCCTCAATCAGGAATTCGTCGCCCTTCATCTGCGGCATCAGCCAGTCTGAAACGATCACCAGCAGCTTGTGGCCATCCAGCGCCAGCTCATCGAGCAGGTCAAGCGCTTCCTCCGCACTCTCGGCCACTTCGATGACGAACTGGCTGTCGAAGGCGCGCCGCAGTTGGTCCTTCAATGCCGTAAGGACGATGATTTCGTCGTCCACGCACAACAGAACACCCTTTTCCATCACGCGACTCCTGCTATTGGCAAGCTGACAGTAAAGGTGCTTCCGCGGCCGACCTCGCTTTCAACGTCGATCCTGCCGCCATGTTTTTCAACGATCTTGCGCACGATGTCCAAACCAAGCCCGGTGCCTTCGCCTGCGGCCTTGGTGGTGAAGAACGCATCGAAAATCTTCTCGCGCAGCTCGGGCGGGATGCCGCAGCCGCTGTCGCCCACCGACACGATCGCGTAGTCGCCCTCGCGGCGCAAGCCGATGGTGAGGCTACCCTTGTTGCCCATCGCTTGCAGCGCGTTGTGCACAAGGTTGGTCCAAACCTGGTTTATCTCGTCGGGCAGGCAGCGAACCGAGGGTAGGACTTCGAAATTCCGCACCAGCTCGATTCCGTGCTTGATCTGGTTCTGGTAGATCGTGAGCACCGTTTCAATGCCTTCCGACAGGTCCGACTCCGTCCAGACCTGCACGCCACCAAAGCGTGAGAAAGACTTCAACGCGAACACAATCTTGCCGACTCGGTCCACCGCCGTATTGATGTTGTCGGCATTGGAAGTGATGGTGGCGATTCCGTGCGCTGTGTTCAGGATGCGCTCGACGGCGGCATGGCGCAGCAAGGGCAATACGGCCTGCAGGTCGGTGTGGCACTGCAATTGCACCAACAGGCCCGCGCGGTGCCGGGCCTGATCCGCCAGGCCCATCGCTTCGAGTTGCCCGGTCACTTCGCGCACGATGGCCCGCTCTTCGCGGGTGGTGATCAGCGGCCTGGCCTGGCTGGCGCGCTTGACCAGCGCGCTGAACAGCAATCGGTGCTCACTGTCCATCTCGTCGAGCAGCAGGGGCAAGTCCAGCAGGGCGCTGTCGAGGGCCTCGGAAATATTGCAGCTGCTCGACTTGATGGCGCCGATCGGGGTGTTGATTTCGTGCGCCACGCCAGCGATCAGCTGCCCGAGCGCCGCCATCTTTTCCGAATGCACCAGGTGCGCCTCGGCGGCGTGCTGGTCTTCAAGCGCCCGGGCGGCCTGCCGGCGCGCGCGGTCGGCCGCGGCGTAGGCTTCGGCATTGGCCAGCGCACTGGCGGCGTAGGTCGTCGCCGAACGGAAAACCTCCAGGTCGCGGTCGCGGTAGGCGTTTGCGGCGTGGCTTTGGACCGTCACCACGCCAATGCGCCGGCCATTGGCAACCAGCGGGCGAAACACTGCCGATTTGATCTGAGCGCTCGGCTGGAACCCACCCGCGATGGGCGCATTCCCAAGCTGTGACTCATTGAAAACCGTCAGCTCCCGATCCCCGTGGAAGGTCTGGACGGCCAGCGAAGTCGGATGGTCCAGTGGGTAGGACGTGCCGCGATCCTCCTCGCCATCCTCGATGTAGTACACGTATTCCAACGAGTCGCCTTCCGCCGAAAGCAAGGCAACGCCAAAGGCATCGGTCGGCAGCAGGCCAGTAAAATGCCTGCCGAGCGTCTCGCAGATGGCAACCACGTCCAGGCTGACGGTCAAGTCCCGGCCGATTTCAGCAATCTGGCGCAGGGTTTCCGCCGATGCCGCCAGCTCATCATTGGCCATCTTGAGCTTTGCGTTGGACTGCCAGCGCGCGACGATGGTCGCGACGTTGCTGGCCACGAAGCTCAGAAGCTCCAGGTCGGCTTCGCTGTAGCTGACGTCGGCACTGTAGCTCTGCACGATGATCAGTCCGTACACGGCGTCCTGCGCGATCATCGGGGCGCCCATCCAGCTGTTGAAGTCAGCCGTACCGCGTGGCGCGACGATGTCCCCGCTGGCCACCAGCGCCTCAAACTTTTGGTGGTCGAGCAGCAGCGGCCTGCGCCTGCGTATCACCAGCGATGAAATGCCATCGCCGTAGGCGAATGTTTCCAGGACCTCGTTCGGGTCCTCGTCCACCATGTAATGCTGGCGGATCAGGCCTTCTTCAGCGTCGTAGGTCGCGATGATGAAATTCTTCGCGTACATCAACCGCCCGACGATTTCGTGCAGCCGCTCATAGTGTTCGTGCTGGGGGCTGTCTGCGGCTGACAATGCGGCGATCTCGTAGAGCGCATGCTGCAATTCGTCTGTGCGACGTCGCTCCGCCAGTTCATTCTCGAGCCGGGCGATCCGCTGCAGCAGTTGTTCGGGTGAATCAAGCATTCTCTAGCTCCACGCAGTCGCGTCCACTGGACTTGGCACGGTAGAGCGCGGCATCGGCCCGGGCCAGCAGGGTGACCGCGGTGTCGTCGCCCCGGCAGCAGGCGACGCCGAAGCTGGCCGTGACTTGGCCCACGCCAGGGAATGAATGTTTCGCCAGCACGTCGCGAAGCTTTTGAGCGGCTTGTTCGCCAGCCGGGGGATGGCCATTGCGACAGATGACGACGAATTCCTCGCCGCCCAGCCGTCCCAACGAATCTGCGTCACGCGTATTCTCGCGGAGCAGCTGCGCGACCTCCACGAGCACCTCGTCGCCAACGCCGTGGCCGTAGGTGTCGTTGATGCGCTTGAAATGGTCTATGTCGAGCATGATGATGGAGAACGCAGCGTCGTATCGCCGGCTCCGGATCAGCTCGTCGGCGATCAGTTCGTCCAGCTTGCGCCTGTTGAACAATCCGGTCAGCTTGTCGGTGACAGAGAGAACTTCCAGCTGCCGGTTCTTCTCCACCAGCTCCTCGGTGCGTGCGGCGACCAAGGCCTCCAGTTCCTCGTTCATCCTCTTGAGCTCGTCATTGCGTCGGACCAGGTCGAGCTCACGCCAGTAGGCATGGATCGCCGCCCGCACGGTCAATACGATGTCTTCGTTCAGGAAGGGCTTTTCCAGGAACCGGTAGAGATTCGCGTCGTTGATGGCGCGCTTGACCCCGCTCAGGTCGCTCTGGCCGGTGAGCAGGATTTTCAGCGTGTCCGGCCAGTTCTCGTGCAGCTTGACCAGCAGTTCGTCGCCGCGCATCCCGGGCATCATGAAGTCCGAGATGACCAGGCTCACTTGCTTCCCTTGCGCGGACAGCTCCTCCACTATTTCCAGGGCTTCGGCTCCGTCCTCGGCGAACTCAACCTGTAGTTCTGCTCCGAAATGGTTAGACAGCATGGTGCGCAGCGCGTTGAGCACCGTTGAATCGTCATCGACACACAAAATGATGCTGTTTTGTCCCAAGGGACACCCGGTGCAGTTCACAATGCTATAGAGAAGCACGATTTCCGGCAGTCGGGTTGTGCCGGGCGTCAAAAACCTGCAATTAGGCCATGCGTCTGGGCTGCCGGTCGTCGCGGATTCCAAGGCCCAAAAACAAACGCCCCGCAGGGCTGAGAGCCGAGCGGGGCGCGGGATTCGTGGATGGTGGCCGGGGAGGGAATCGAACCCCCGACACGGGGATTTTCAATCCCCTGCTCTACCAACTGAGCTACCCGGCCATCCGTCGCACCGGCGAGGCCGGGCGAGCGCGAGATTCTAGCCGACGCACGGCGGGCGAGGCAAGCCGATTTCCAGCCGGGGCGGGCTTTGGCCGTAAATGGCATATGAATGCCGTTTTCAGGTTCACTGGGCGCTTCCCGCGCCCGGGAGTAGGGTTTGGACTGGGCCCAGCACGGCCTGCACACCAAGGAGAACCGCCATGAAAGCCCGTATCGCCCTGATTGCCCTTACCACGGCCCTGGCTTTTGGCCTCGCGCTGCCGGTCTCGGCAAAGTCCGAGGTTTCCGCCAAGGACACCAAGCGCCTGGAGCTCCTGCAGGCCCATGCCGGCGAGGAACAGGACACCGTGAGGTTCCTGCGTCCGATGCATGGCTACGAAATCGTCGGTCCCCAGAAGGTGCTCGTCTGGGAGACCCCGCACAAGGGCTGGCTGCTTGACGTTCGCGACAGCCCGGCCTGCAAGACCCTCAACCGCGAGTGGTGGGTGGGCGTGGAAACGCTCTACGACTCGATCAACACCCGCAACGGCTACCTGGTCGGCAAGGGCGGCCTGCGCTGCAAGATCACCTCGCTGCGCGAGGTCGACGTGATGGCCTGGAAGCAGGCCGAACGCGACGCCGGTATCCGCGAGTAAGCAATCGCTTCAGCCCGCCGGCGGAACATAGCCGGCGGGTTTCTCGGCACCATCGCCGAACAGGAACTTTTCCATCTCCGCTTCCAGGAAGGCCCGGTGCTTGGGGTCCAGGGGCGACAGCCGGTTTTCGTTGATCAGCATGGTCTGGTGCGCCAGCCATTGCTGCCAGGCCTCGCGCCCGATGTTGTCGAAGACGCGCTTGCCCAGCGGACCGGGCCAGGGCACGAAGCCAAGGCCTTCGGTTTCGGTCTGGGTTTTCTGGCAGAACACGGTGCGGCTCATGGCGGGTTTCCCAGCAGTTTCTTGACGGGGGCCGGCAGGCCCAGTTCGTGCAGCTGCTGCAGCGGCTGCCAGCGCAGGTCGCCATTATCGCCCTTATCCGCCCCGCTGTCGGCCAGGCGCCAGCGGCGCGGTTCGATGTGCAGCCGGTAGTGGCTGAAGACGTGTTCGAAGACCGGCAGGTCTTCGCCGGCGTCGAAGTCCGCGCTGATGTGCCGGCCCAGCCACTCGCGCGCCTGGTCGTGTCCTTCGGTTTCCGGCAGCGACCACAGCCCGGCCCAGACACCCTTCTGCGGGCGCCGCGCCAGCAGCACGCGGCCCTGCGAATCCTCCACCCACAGCATCAGGGTGCGGCGTTCGGGCAGGGGCTTGCCGGGTTTGGATTCCGGCAGCTGGTCGACGCGGCCTTCGCGACGGGCCACGCAATCGGCCTGCAGCGGGCACAGCACGCAGGCCGGGTCGTGGCGCGTGCACAGCGTTGCACCGAAATCCATGATCGCCTGCGTGTAGTCGGCCATCCGCGTTTGCGGCAGGTGCGATTCGGCGACCAGCCACAGCTTCTTTTCCACCGGTGAACTGCCCGGCCAGCCTTCCACGCCGTGGTAACGCGCCAGCGTGCGCTTGACGTTGCCGTCGAGGATGGCGATGCGTTGCCCATGTGCCTGCGCCAGGATCGCGCCGGCGGTGCTGCGGCCGATGCCGGGCAGGGCGGACAGGGCGTCGAAATCAGCGGGCAGTTCGCCGTGGTGTTGCTGCACGCAAACCTGCGCGGCGCGGTGCAGGTTGCGGGCGCGCGCGTAGTAGCCGAGCCCCGACCAGCGGGCGAGGACGGCCTCCTGCGGCGCGGCGGCGAGGGCCTCGACGGAGGGGGAGGCGGCGAGGAACTTCGTCCAGTGGTCGATGACGGTGTC
>CAZXTV010000132.1:0-5871 GCA_964643705.1 uncultured Arenimonas sp.
GCCGCGGTCACCAGCGTGATCGTCAGCCAGATCACCGGCGTGCCCTTCATCGCCTGCAGGTTGAAGGAGGTGCCGTGCAGGTTGCGCACGTGGAAGAGGTGGAAGATTTCCAGCACCACCAGCGTGTTCACCGCCAGCGTGCGCGCCAGTTCGATCGAATGCCCGCGCGCCAGCGTCCATTCGAAGACGCCGAACACCGCCAGCAAGAACAGGCTGGCCACCAGGGTGATGTGCCAGGCCAGGCTGCGGTCGAGCAGCGGTTCGTCGGGCCGGCGCGGCGGCCGGCGCATCGTGTTGGGCTCGGTGGGTTCGAAGGCCAGGGCCAGGCCCAGGGTGATCGCGGTGGCGAGGTTCACCCAAAGGATCTGCACAGGCGTCACCGGCAGCGCCAGGCCGGCCAGCAGGGCCACGATGATCGTTGCGGCTTCGCCGGCATTGGTGGGCAGGGTCCAGCGGATGACCTTGCGCAGGTTGTCGTAGACCGTTCGCCCCTCGCGCACCGCGGCGGCGATCGAGGCGAAGTTGTCGTCGGCCAGCACCAGTTCCGAGGCCTCCTTCGCCGCTTCGCTGCCCTTGCGGCCCATCGCGATGCCGGCGTCGGCCCGCTTGAGCGCGGGCGCGTCGTTGACGCCGTCGCCGGTCATCGCAACCACGCGGCCCAGCGACTGCAGCGCCATCACCAGGCGCAGCTTGTGTTCGGGGCTGGTGCGGGCGAAAACGTCGGTGCGTTCGACCGCCCCGCGCAGGGCCTCGTCGTCGAGTTCGTCCAGTTCGGCACCGGTAAGCACGGCGTGCGGTGCCTCCAGGCCGACTTGGGCGCCGATGGCGGCGGCCGTGCCGGCATGGTCGCCGGTGATCATCTTCACGCGGATGCCGGCGCGGCGACATTCCGCGACCGCGGCCACCGCCTCCGGTCGCGGCGGGTCGATCAGGCCGACCAGGCCCAGGAACACCAGGGGACCCTCGACATCGGCGAAATCCAGGGCGGTGCTGCCCGCGGGCATGTCGCGGGCGGCGAACGCCAGGACCCGCTGGCCTTGCGCCGCAATGGTATCGGCGGCCTCGCGCCAGGCCGCGACGTCCAGGGGCTCGTCGCCCGCTTCCCCACGCTGGCGCGCACACATCGCCAGCACGCGCTCGGGCGCCCCTTTGGCCAGGGCGACCACGTGGCCGTCGTGGTCATGGTGCAGGCTGGCCATGAACCGGTGGCGGGCGTCGAAGGGAATGGCGTCGACACGCGGCCAGTCGGCGCCGACCTGCTGCAGGTCGGTGCCGGCCTTGCCGGCGAAGGCGAGCAGTGCGCCTTCCATCGGGTCGCCTTCGACCTGCCATTCGCCGTCCCGGCAATGCAGGGCGGCGTCGTTGCAAAGCGCGCAGGCCCGCGCCAGTTGCTCCAGCCCCGGATGCGTCCGGTCGGATGCGTGCTCGCGCAGCAGCGAACCCCGGGGCCCATAACCTTCGCCTTCCACCGTGAAGCGGGCACCGGCGAGCGCCACGGTGGCCACCACCATCTCGTTTCGCGTAAGCGTGCCGGTCTTGTCGGTGCAGATCACCGAGACGGCGCCGAGCGTCTCTATGGCCGGAAGCCGCCGCACGATGGCATTGCGTCGCGCCATCGCCTGCACGCCTACGGCCAGGGTAATGGTCAAAACCGCCGGCAGGCCCTCGGGAATGGCCGAAACCGCCAGGCCAACCACCGCCATGAATACTTCGCTGAACGGCCGGTCGCCGCCGAAGTGGCCCGCGACCAGCAACAGCGCCGATGCGGCAAGTATCACGAAGGTCAGGCCACGGGCGAAGGCGTCCATTTGCCGCACCAGCGGCGTCTCGAGCGTCTCGACCTTCGTCAGCAGGCCGCTGATGCGGCCGATCTCGGTATCCGCGCCGGTGCCAACCACCAGCCCGCGGCCCTGGCCGGCGGTCACCAGCGTGCCGCTGTAGGCCAGGCAGGTGCGGTCGCCCAGCGCCGCATCGGCCGCGACCGGCGACACCTGCTTGTCCACCGGCAGCGATTCGCCGGTAAGCAGGGCTTCCTGGACCTGCAGCCCGCGCACCTGCAACAGGCGCAGGTCGGCCGGCACGCGGTCGCCTGGCTCGAGCAGCACCACGTCGCCGGGCACGAGCGTGCTGGCGTCCGCGCCCACCCGGCGGCCGTCGCGCAGCACGGCCGCGCGCGGCGCCAGAAGTCCACCAAGCGCCTCCATCGCCCGCTCGGCCTTGCCTTCCTGGACGTAGCCGATGATCGCGTTGGCGAGCACCACGGCCACGATGACGGCCGTGTCGATGCCATGGCCCAGCACGGCCGTTACGGCGGCGGCGGCCAGCAGGACGTAGATGAGTATGTTGTTGAACTGCCGGAGAAGGCGGAGCAGGGGGTGGGGGCGTGCGGGTTCCGGCAGGCGGTTGGGGCCATGGTCCCGGAGCCGGCGTCCAGCTTCCTGCGCGGACAGCCCGTCCTGCGAAGCAGCCAGCGTCTGCGTCGCGTCCTGCCCCGAAATCGCATGCCACTGGCCCATGCCCTGCAGGGTAGGGCAAACCCTGGCCGTGGACCATCCGGGGCCGGCTGTCACATGGCGCGCATCGGCCGGATAATGCGCGCCATGGCACGCACCCTCGAACAGTGGCTGGACCACCAGCAGCAGGTCCACCCCAAGTCCATCGACATGGGCCTTGAACGCGTGGGCGAGGTGGCGCGGCGCCTGGGACTGGGCCGGCCCGCGCGCAAGGTCATCACCGTCGGGGGCACCAATGGCAAGGGTTCGACGGTGGCCTTCATCGAGGCGATCGCACGAGCTGCAGGGCTGAAGGTCGGCGCCTACACGTCGCCGCACCTGCTGCGCTACAACGAACGGGTGCGCATCCACGGCGCCGAGGCGGGCGACGCGGCGCTGGTGGCCGCCTTCGAACGCATCGAAGCCGGGCGCGGCGAAATCGCGCTGACCTATTTCGAGTTCGCCACCCTGGCCGCGCTGCTGCTTTTCGAAGCGGCGGACCTTGATCTGGCGATCCTCGAGGTCGGCCTTGGCGGACGCCACCAACATCGTCGACCCCGACTGCGCCGTCATCACCACCGTGGACCTGGACCACCAGGACTACCTGGGCGACGACCGCGAAAGCATCGGCTTCGAGAAGGCCGGCATCCTGCGCGCCGGCAAGCCCTGCGTGCTGGCGGAAAAAGACCCGCCCTCGTCGGTGCTGCGGCGCGCCTACGCCATCGGCGCCTTCGCCATCCGTGGTCATTCCGACTACCTGGTGGACGACCTGGATGCGGGCTGGCGCTGGCGCGAACCCGGGTTTTCGGTCGACCTGCCCGACCCGGCGATGCCGGCGCCGGCGCAGCGCGGCAATGCCGCGGCCGCGATTGCCGCCCTGCGGGCCCTGGACCTGCCCGTTCCCGACCAGGCGCTGCGCGAGGGCGTGGCGACGGCGCGCGCGCCGGGGCGGCTGCAGGTGCTGCCCGGCTCGCCCGAGACCGTGCTCGACGTCGCCCACAACCCGCAGGGGGCGCGCCAGCTGGCCGCCTGGCTGGCCGCGAACCCCAAACCGACCGTGGCCGTGTTCAGCGCCCTGGCCGACAAGGACCTGGCCGGCATCTGCCGGCCGCTTGCGCCCTGGCTGCGTGCCTGGCACCTGGGGCCGATCACCGACGCCGGTGCACGCGGGCTCGCGGTCGACGAGCTGGCACGGCGCCTGGGCGAGGAACTGCCGGCCGATATCCTGTTCCCGCACCGCAGCCTGGCCGATGCCCGGCATGCGGCGACCGCAGCGGCCGGGGAAGACGGCCGCGTGCTTGTGTTCGGCTCTTTCCACACGGTGGCTGAAGCGCTGGCCTCGGCCTGAACCGGCCGGACGGGCATCCCGGCTATAATTCGCGGCACCCCTCCGGCCGGACCGAACTCGCGATGGATTCCGCCCTGAAACAGCGCCTGATCGGCGCCGCCGTACTGGTGGCGCTGGCGATGATCTTCCTGCCCATGCTGCTGCAGGGCCCCGACGTCGGCGAACCCGACGCCGCGCAGGTCCCGCTGTCCATGCCCGACGCGCCCGACCAGGAATTCGAAACCCGCGAGCTGCCGCTCGCCGTGCCCCAGCCGGCTGGCGAAGGTTCGGTGCTGGGCGGGCCGTCCCTGCCGGGTGCCGACGATCCCAATGCCGTGGCCACGGTCGAGGTCGAAGGCAACGCCGCGCCGCGCGTGGACGCACCGGCCGCCGACGAGGCCGCGGACCCTTCGCTGCCCCTGCAGGCCGTTGACGCCGCCAGTGGCCAGGCCCTGGCCGCCGCGCCCGCCGCGCAGCCGGTGCCCGAACCCGAATCCGCCCCCGCCGCGCCTTCCGCCCCCTTGCCGGCCAGCAGCGCGGGTGGCCGCTACGCGGTGAACGTCGGCAGTTTTTCCAACCTGGCCAACGCCCGCACCCTGGCCGACAAGCTGCGTGCGGCCGGCCTGCCCGTCACCAGTGAATCGGTGGACGTCAACGGCAAGCCGGCCATGCGCGTGCGGGTGGGTCCCTACGCCGAACGCCCCGTCGCCGAAGCCGCGCGGCTGCGCGCCGAAGGCGTGTCGGGCACGCGCACGGTGGTGATCACGCTCGACGCCGGCAGTTCCGGGGCGCCGGCGCCCGCGACCCGGCCGGCCACCGCCGCGACCGTGGGTTTCGCCGTGCAGCTGGGTGCGTTCAGCACCGAAGCCGACGCCAACGCCCTGCGCGACAAGGCGCGGGCCGCGGGTTTCGTCGCCTTTCACCAGCGCGTGGCCACCGACGGCGGCCTGGTCTGGCGCGTGCGCGTGGGTCCGGAGGCCGACCGCGCCGCTGCCGACCGCCTGCGCGAATCGATCGCGGCCAAGCTGGGCCTGCGCGACACGATCATCGTGTCCCATCCCTGACGCTGATGCTGAACTGGGCCGACTATGCCTTGCTGCTGGTGCTGGCGGTCTCGATGGCCATCGGGCTGTGGCGGGGTTTCGTGGTCGAGGTGCTGTCGCTGACGGTCTGGGTCGCCGCCTTCTGGCTGGCGATCGCCTTCGGCGCCGAGGCGTCGGGCCTGTTTACCGGCGTGGGTGCGGCCTCGGCCCAGCTGTTCCTGGGGTATGCCAGCGTTTTCCTCGCCGTGCTGCTGCTCGGTGGCCTGGTGACCTGGGGAATCGGCAAGCTGATCGCCAACACCGGGCTTTCGGCCACCGACCGCGTGCTTGGCCTGGGCTTTGGCCTCGCGCGCGGCGTCGTGCTGGCCTGCGTGGCGGTGATGCTGCTGGGCTTCACGCCGGTGCCGCGCGACGCCTGGTGGACCCAGTCGCGCTTCATGCCCCCGGTGCAGCGGGGCGCCGAATGGATGGCCGGCTTCCTGCCACCGACGGCGGCGCAGGAGCTCTTTTTCCCGGTGCCCGGCATGACGCTGCCCGAACCTTTCAACGGCCTTCCGCCTGACGCGGACGGCCAGACCCTCCCGGAGACCTGAACCATGTGCGGCATCATCGGAATCGCCGGCGCGAGCGACGTCGCGGCGGCCCTGTACGACGGCCTGATGGTGCTCCAGCACCGCGGCCAGGACGCGGCCGGCATCGCCACGATGGACGGTCATCGCCTGCGCGTGCACAAGGGCAACGGTCTGGTGAAGGACGTCTTCGACGAACGCGCGATGGCGCTGCTGACCGGCGCGGTCGGCATCGGCCACTGCCGCTATCCGACGGCGGGCTCCGAGGGCACCGACGAAGCCCAGCCCTTCTACGTCAATTCGCCCTACGGCATCGCGCTGGCGCACAACGGCAACCTGACCAATACCGACGCCCTGCGCCAGATGGTGTTCGAGCAGGACAAGCGCAACATCAACACCGAGTCCGACTCCGAGGTGCTGCTGAACGTGTTCGCGCACGA
>CAZXTV010000133.1:0-3868 GCA_964643705.1 uncultured Arenimonas sp.
GATGCCAGTCCGGTTCGTGCAGGCACAACACCGTCGGCAATTCACCCTCCCCCAGCGGCAGGTTCGCCACCAGGGCTTCGGCGGTGTCGACCATCTGCTGCTGCAGGTCCTTGCGTTCGGCATTGATGCCTTCAAGCACGGCGGCCAGTTCGCGGGCCCGGCCCGGGTCGTCGCAAAGCAGGCATTCGATGCCCAGGGCCATGTCCTCGAGCCGCCCGGCGGCATTGAGCCGGGGGCCGATCGCGAAGCCGATGTCGGCGGCGGTGAGCGCGGCTTCGTCACGTTTGGCCAATTCGATCAGGGCACGCAAGCCGGGCTGGCCCTGGCCGTTGCGCAGGCGCCGCAGCCCGGCCGAGACCAACAGGCGGTTGTTGTAATCAAGCGGCACCAGGTCGGCGACCGTGCCCACCGCGACCAGGTCGAGCAGGACCGACAGGTCGGACTCGGGGCCGGTAAAGGCGCCGGCCTCGCGCAGGTGCCGGCGCAGGGCCAGCAGCAGGTAGAAGACGACGCCGACGCCGGCCAGGGCCTTGCTGGGGAAGCTGTCGTCGCCGAGGTTGGGGTCCACGATGACGTCGGCCTCGGGCAGGGTTTCGCCCGGCAGGTGGTGGTCGGTGACCAGCACCCGCCAGCCGCGCGACTTCGCCGCGGCGATGCCGGCATGGCAGGCGATGCCGCTGTCGACGGTGAGCAGCAGGTCGGGCGCCATCGGCACCAGGTCGTCCACCAGCGCCGGGCTGAGGCCGTAACCGTGCCGGGCGCGGTGCGGCACCTGGTAGGACACGCGCCGTGCGCCCAGCAGGCGCAGGCCGCGCACGGCCACGGCCGTGCCGGTGGCGCCGTCGCAATCGAAGTCGCCCACGACCACCACGTGGGCATCGCTGGCGATCGCTTCGGCCAGCATCGCCGCGGCCTGCCCGACCTGGCCCAGCGTGTCCGGCGGCAGCAGCCGCGCCAGGCGGAGTTCGCCGTCGGCCGGGGTCAGCACGCCGCGGGCGGCGTAGATGCGCTGGAGCACCGGCGGCACGGCGTCGGGCCAGGGGCCGAAGGCAGGGACATCGCGCCGCACGATGCGCGTGGCGGGCGGCCTCATGCCAGCTTGGCCAGCGCCGGGCGCAGCAGCCGCCAGCGCTGGGCCGGACGCAGCCACCAGGACGCGCCGTCGGCGAAATCCAGCACCAGGCCGGCGGCGTCGAGGCCGGCCAGGCGCTCAAGCACGACCGCTTCCACCGCCGCCCAGTCGCGGGAGTCGCGCAGGTCCAGCAGGTCGCCTTCGGCACCCGCCGGCGCCGCGGCCGCCAGCGCCGCCAGGGAGGCAAGCTGGGCTTCCTGCGAATGCACGCTGCGCAGGCGGCCCTGCACCTGGTCCGGCAGTCGCCCCGCGCCCCAGAAACACAGGCTGTTGGCCGGCACCCGGCCGCTGGCGACACGCGCCTCGTTGACCGGGTGGTTGTGCAGGATTATTTGCGCTTCGTTGAGCAGCGCGCGCCAGCGGCGCCCTTCCGGGCCGTCGGGCAGGTGCAGGAACAGGTCGTCGCCAAGCACCGCCTCGGGCGCGGCGAAATCCGGCAGCCGCGCTTCGACCGGCAGCGCCAGGTACCAGCGTGCCGGGTGCGGCGCCGAGATCGGGAAACCGGTGTCGCCGAACAAGGGGCGCAGGGCGTCGGAAAGCGCCTTGGCTTCTTCGGCCGACAGGCCCAGTTCGCCGACGGCCAGCACGCGCGCGCCGGTCATGTCCGGTCGAACGTAGGCGGGGTCGGCGCGCAGCCAGCTGTGCAGCACGGCGTCGCCGGCGTCACGCTGGCGGGTGATGGCGGCCATCGGCCAGCCGCGCGGCAGCAGGTCGAACCAGCGCTCGAGCTGGGCGCGCTCGCCGGGCCCGGCGTCGGGCAGGCGATCGGCGCGGCCCAGGGCGCGGGCCACCGGCCTGCACAGGGGCTGGCCGGCGAAACGCCGGCGTTCGGGCAGCAGCAGGGCCTGGCGCGGGGCGCTCATCCGGCGCGGCTCAGGCCTCGTAGCGAACGGCGACGATGTCGTAGTCGCGGGTACCCGCCGGCGCCTGGATGGTGACGGTGTCGCCTTCGTGCTTGCCGATCAGCGCGCGCGCCAGCGGCGAGGACACCGAAACCAGTCCCTTCTTGATGTCGGCTTCCAGGTCACCAACGATCTGGTAGGTCACTTCGTCGCCGCTGTCGCAGTCGGCCAGTTCGACCGTGGCGCCGAACACGACCCGGCTGCCGGCATTGAGCGTGGACACGTCGATCAGCTGGGCGTGCGACAGGGTGTACTCAAGCTCCTGGATGCGGCCTTCGATGAAACCCTGTTGTTCGCGCGCGGCGTGGTATTCGGCGTTTTCCTTGAGGTCGCCGTGCGCGCGTGCTTCGGCGATCGCGCTGATGACCGCCGGGCGCTTGACCGACTTGAGGTGCTCGAGCTCTTCGCGCAGGCGCGCGGCGCCCTGGGTCGTCAGGGGGGCTCTCATCCGTGAAGCTCCTTGTGCAGTTCCTGCAGCGACCAGACCCGGGGGTTGTCACGGGTGTCGGTGCTGCGGATCAGGGCGCGCGCGCCCGGAATGGTCGTGGAATAGGTGACGCGGTGCTGCAGCGCCTCGCGCCGGATCGAGAACGAGTCGGCGATGGCCTGCTTGCCTTCGGTCGTGTTGACGATGTAGCAGATCTCGCCGTTCTTGATCAGGTCGACGATGTGCGGCCGTCCTTCGATCACCTTGTTGACGCGGTCGCAGGCGATGTCGTGCTCGCCCAGGAAAGCGGCGGTGCCTTCGGTGGCGACCAGGGTATAGCCGCGTTCGACCAGTTCACGGGCGACCGGCAGCAGGCGCTGCTTGTCGGGGTCGCGCACCGACAGGAAGGCCTTGCCCGGCTTGGGCGCCCGGATGTTGGCGGCTTCCTCGGCGCGACCGAAGGCTTCGGCGAAGGTGCGGCCCACGCCCATCACTTCGCCGGTCGAGCGCATTTCCGGGCCCAGGATCGGGTCGACGTTCTGGAACTTGGCGAAGGGGAAGATGGCTTCCTTCACCGAATAGTAGTCGGGCACGACCTCGCGGGTGGCGCCCTGCTCGGCCAGCGACTTGCCGGCCATGCAGCGCGCGGCGATCTTGGCCAGCGGCACGCCGATGGCCTTGGACACGAAGGGCACCGTGCGCGAGGCGCGCGGGTTCACTTCCAGCAGGTAGATGGTGTCCCTGCCGTCCTCGTCGAAGGTGATCGCGAACTGGGTGTTCATCAGGCCCACGACCTTGAGCGCGCGGGCCAGCTGGCCCACCTGCACGCGCAGCCTGTCCTGCACCTCGGCCGACAGGCTGTACGGCGGCAGCGAGCAGGAAGAGTCGCCGGAGTGCACGCCGGCTTCTTCGATGTGTTCCATGATGCCGCCCACCAGCACGTTGCCCTCGGCGTCGGCGATGACGTCCACGTCGACCTCGACGGCGTTGTCGAGGAAACGATCGAGCAGCACGGGCGAATCGTTGGACACCTGCACCGCCTCGCGGATGTAACGCGACAGGTCGGCGTCGGTGTAGACGATTTCCATGGCGCGGCCGCCCAGCACGTAGCTCGGGCGCACCACCAGCGGGTAACCGACCTGGTTGGCCAGGGCCACGGCCTCGTCGGGGTTGCGGGCCAGGCGATTGGGCGGCTGCAGCAGGCCCAGGTCGTCGACCAGCTTCTGGAAGCGTTCGCGGTCCTCGGCCAGGTCGATGCTGTCGGGGCTGGTGCCGATGATCGGCACGCCCGCGGCCTCGAGCGCACGCGTGAGCTTGAGCGGCGTCTGGCCGCCGTACTGCACGATCACGCCCTTGGGTTTTTCGACCTCGACGATCTCCAGCACGTCCTCTAGCGTCAGCGGCTCG
>CAZXTV010000133.1:3878-5654 GCA_964643705.1 uncultured Arenimonas sp.
AGCGCCTGGGACAGCTTCAGCGGGGTCTGGCCGCCATACTGCACGATGCAGCCCAGAAGCTCACCGGATTCCTGTTCCTTGCGGCAGATCGCCAGCACGTCCTCCAGCGTCAGCGGCTCGAAATACAGGCGGTCGGAGGTGTCGTAGTCGGTGGAAACCGTTTCCGGGTTGCAGTTGACCATGATGGTTTCATAACCATCCTCGCGCAGGGCCAGCGCGGCGTGCACGCAGCAATAGTCGAACTCGATGCCCTGGCCGATGCGGTTGGGACCGCCGCCGAGCACCATGATCTTGTCGCGGTCGGTGGGCGCGGCCTCGCACTCGTCTTCATAGGTCGAATACAGGTAGGCGGTCTGGGTGGCGAACTCGGCAGCGCAGCTGTCCACGCGCTTGTACACCGGCCGCACACCCAAGGCGCGGCGCAGGGCGCGCACGGCTGCCTCACCGGTACCGGTGAGCTGGGCCAGGCGGGCGTCGGAGAATCCAAGGCGCTTGAGCCGGCGCAGCGAGGCCGCGTCCAGCCCGGCCAGGCCGGCGTCGGTGACGTCCTTCTCGGCCGCGACCAGTTCCTCGATCTGGTCCAGGAACCAGGGGTCGATGAAGCTGAGCTTGAACACGTCGTCGACCGACAGGCCGGCGCGGAAGGCCTCGGCCACCTGGAACAGGCGGTCGGGACCGGGTTCCTTCAGCTCGCGGCGGATCTTGACCAGGCCCTCTTCGCCGCGGCCGGCGTCGCCGGTCGGGTCGAATCCGACCTTGCCGGTTTCCAGGCCGCGCAGGGCCTTTTGCATCGACTCCTGGAAGCAGCGGCCGATCGCCATCACCTCGCCCACCGACTTCATCTGGGTGGTCAGGCGCGAATCGGCGGCCGGGAACTTCTCGAAGGCGAAGCGCGGAATCTTGGTGACCACGTAATCGATCGCCGGCTCGAACGAAGCCGGCGTGGCACCGCCGGTGATCTCGTTGCGCAGCTCGTCCAGGGTGTAGCCCACCGCCAGCTTGGCGGCGATCTTGGCGATCGGGAAACCCGTGGCCTTCGAGGCCAGGGCCGAGGACCGCGAGACGCGCGGGTTCATCTCGATCACCACGACGCGGCCGTTCTCGGCATTGATGCCGAACTGCACGTTGGAACCGCCGGTGTCGACGCCGATCTTGCGCAGCACGGCGATCGAGGCGTCGCGCAGGCGCTGGTATTCCTTGTCGGTCAGGGTCTGGGCCGGGGCGACGGTGATCGAGTCGCCGGTGTGCACGCCCATCGGGTCGAGGTTTTCGATCGAGCAGACGATGATGCAGTTGTCCGCGGTGTCGCGAACCACCTCCATCTCGAATTCCTTCCAGCCCAGCACCGATTCTTCGACCAGCACCTCGTGGGTCGGCGACAACTCAAGGCCGCGACCAACGATCTCGACCAGTTCCTCGCGGTTGTAGGCGATGCCGCCGCCGCTGCCACCGAGCGTGAAGCTGGGTCGGACGATGGTCGGGTAGCCGACCGTCGCCTGGATGCGGATCGCCTCGTCGAGCGACCTGGCGACCTCGGCCTTCGGGCAGTCCAGCCCGATCTCGCGCATGGCGACGCGGAACAGTTCGCGGTCCTCGGCCATGCGGATGGCTTCGCGCTTGGCGCCGATCAGTTCGACGTTGTACTTGTCGAGCACGCCGGCGTCGGCCAGGTCCAGGGCGCAGTTGAGCGCGGTCTGCCCGCCCATGGTCGGCAGCAGCGCGTCGGGTTTTTCCTTGGCGATGATGCGCTCGACCGTGGCCGGGTTGATCGGCTCG
>CAZXTV010000134.1:0-5560 GCA_964643705.1 uncultured Arenimonas sp.
CCCGACCTGATGGTGGTGGTGGCCTACGGCCTGATCCTGCCCCAGTCGGTGCTCGACATCCCCGCCCAGGGCTGCTGGAACGTGCACGCCTCGCTGCTGCCGCGCTGGCGCGGCGCGGCCCCGATCCAGCGGGCCATCGAAGCCGGTGACCGGGAAAGTGGCGTGTGCCTGATGCAGATGGAAAAGGGTCTCGATACCGGCCCGGTCCTGCTGTCCCTGGCCACGCCGGTTTCCGACGACGAAACGGGGGGTTCGCTCCACGACCGCCTGTCCGAGCTGGGCGCCGAAGTGCTGTCCGACGGCCTGAAGCTGCTGCGCGCCGGCATGCGCCCGGTACCGCAGCCGCAGCCCGCCGAAGGGGTCACCTACGCGCACAAGCTCGACAAGGCCGAGGCCCGGCTCGACTGGTCCCGCCCTGCCACCGACCTGGCCAACAAGGTCCGCGCCTTCAATCCCTGGCCGATCGCCGAAGCACAACTGGCCGGCGAACGCCTGCGCATCCACGCCGCCCAGGCCCTGCCGGGTGCCGGCGGCCAGCCGGCCGGCACCGTGGTCGCCGCCAGCCGCGACGGCATCGATGTCGCCTGCGGCGACGGCCTGCTGCGCCTGACGGTGGTGCAGCGTGACGGCGGCCGCGCCCTGCCGGCGGCCGATTACCTCAACGCCCGCCCGGCACTGGCCGGCCGATGAGCGCGCCCGGCTCGGCCCTGCGCGCCACCGCCGCCCGGGTGCTGGGCACGGTGCTGGGCGAGGGCCGCTCGCTCAAGGCCGTGCTTGGCCGCGCCCTGCCGGAAGTGCCCGACTCGCGCGACCGCGCCTTGCTCGAAGCGATCTGCTTCGACGCGCTGCGCCATCACCGGCGCTACGAATTCGCCCTGTCCCAGTGGCTGGCCCGGCCCCTGGCCCAGCGCGACCAGGCCGTGCACTGGTTGCTGCTGGCCGGCCTGGCCCAGGTGAAGGGCCTGGGGCTGGCGCCGCACGCCGCCGTCGGCGCCACCGCCGAAGCCGCCCGCGACCTCGGCCGCACCGGCCTGGTGGGCCTGGTGAATGCCCTGCTGCGCCGCGCCAGCCGCGAAGCACTGCCTGAAAGCGACGACCCGGCCATCCGCTGCAGCCACCCCGACTGGCTGGTGATGCGCCTGCGCCAGGACTGGCCGGGCCAGGCCGACGCCATCCTGGCCGCGAACAATACGCCCGCGCCCCTGTGGCTGCGCGCCAACCCCCGCCAGGGCAGCGCCAGCGTGCTTGCCGCCGCCCTGCAGGAAGCCGGCCTGCCCGCCGACTGTCCCGACGCCGTGCCCGGCGCGGTGCGCCTGGAAACCCCCGTGCCGCTGGACCGCCTGCCCGGCTGGGACCGCGGCGCCATGAGCGTGCAGGACGGCGCCGCGCAGCTGGCGGTGCTGGCGCTGGACCCGCACCCCGGCGAACGCCTGCTCGATGCCTGCGCCGCGCCCGGCGGCAAGGCCGCGCAGCTGGCCGAACACCTGGGCGAAGGCGAACTGCTGGCCCTGGACGTGGACGCGCGCCGCCTGGACAAGGTGCGCGACCTGCTGCGCAGGCTGCGGCTCGAAGCCCCCAATGTGCAGGTCCGCGTCGCCGACGCCGCCGCGCCCGGCGACTGGTGGGACGGCCGGCCCTTCGACGCCATCCTGCTCGACGCGCCCTGTTCGGCCACCGGCATCATCCGCCGCCAGCCCGACATCAAATGGCACCGGCGTGAAACCGACATCGCCGCCCTCGCCGCCATCCAGCGGCAGCTGCTCGACGCGCTGTGGCCACTGCTGGCCCCGGGCGGCCGGCTGGTCTACGCCACCTGTTCGGTGCTTCGCGAAGAAAACGAGGCCCAGGTCGGCGCCTTCCTTGCCCGCCATGCCGACGCCCGCGCCGCCGAACTGCCGGCCCGTTTCGGCCACGCCAGCGGCGCCGGCCGCCAGCGCCTGCCGGGTGAAGACGGCATGGACGGCTTTTTCTACGCGCGGCTGGAAAAAGCGGACCTGTAGGAGCGCCTTCAGGCGCTCCTACGGACATAAAGGCGGACCTATATTGTTTGCGATGACCGCCGCCGACCGCCGCCACGCCCTCGTCTTTTTCGCCATCTCTTTTTTCGTTCTGGCCGCGGGTTTCGGCCTGCGCGAGCCCTGGCCCGCCGACGAGCCGCGCTTCGTGCTGGTCGCCAAGCAGATGGTCGAATCGGGCGACTTCCTGTTCCCGCACCGTGGCCAGGAGCTCTACCCGGACAAGCCGCCGGTCTATTTCTGGCTGCTGTCGGCGGCCTTCGGCCTGGTCGGCAGCTGGCGCTGGAGTTTCCTGCTGCCGTCCTTGCTGTCGGCCATGGGCACGCTGGCGCTGACCTGGGACCTGGGCCGGCGGCTTTGGTCGCCACGCGCCGGGTTGTGGGCGGCGATCGCCGTGGCGGTGGCGCTGCAGTTCGTCTACCAGGGCAAGCGTGCGCAGATCGATCCGACCCTGGTGTTCCTGACCACGCTGTCCTTCTACGGCCTGTGCCGGCACCTGTTGCTGGGGCCGCACTGGCGGTGGTGGCTGGCGGGCTGTTTCGCGGCCGGCATCGGCGTGGTGACCAAGGGCGTGGGTTTCCTGCCGCTGCTGGCGCTGCTGCCGTTTGCCTGGTTCGCAAGGCGCGGCTGGCAAGGCGTCGCGCCGCTGGGGGAAGGCAATCGGTGGCGCTGGGCCGCCGGAGCCCTGGCTTTCCTGGCGGCCATCGGGCTGTGGCTGGGGCCGGTGCTGGCCGTGGGCCTGTCCAGTGGCAATCCCGAGCACGGCGAGTACCTGCGCAACATCCTGTTCAAGCAGACCGCCGAACGCTACGCCGGCGCCTGGCACCACACGCAGCCGTTCTGGTACTTCGGCCAGGTCCTGCTGTTCTTCTGGCTGCCGTTTTCGCTGGCATTGCCCTGGTTGGCCAGGCCCTGGATCGCGGCCTGGCGCGAACGCGATGCGCGGGTGTGGCTGCCGCTGGCCTGGTTCGCACTGGTGCTGCTGTTCTTCAGCGCCAGCGCCGGCAAGCGCGACATGTACCTGCTGCCGGCCCTGCCGGCGCTGGCGCTGGCGGCGGCGCCGTTCCTGGATGACATCGCCGCGCGGCGCGGTTTCCGGATCGCCGTGATGCTGTTCACCGGAACGCTGGCCGCCTCGCTGCTGGCGGTTGGCGCGCTGGGGCTGTGGAGCGACCTGGGGCTGTTCGCGCGCCAGGTGGCCGGGCGTGGCCTGGGCGACGAAGTGCGCTGGATATGGGCCATGTTGGCTGCGGTTGGCGGTGTGTCGCTGCTTGCCGTCGTCGTGGGCCGGCTGCGCCGGGCGCTGGCGGCCTGCGCCGTGTTGCTGGTGCTGCTTTGGTCGGGGTACGGCTTCGTGGTGCATCCGGTGCTGGACGATGAAAGTTCGGCGCGTGACGTCATGCAGCAGGCGCGGTTGTTGGCCGGGCCCGGCGTCACCCTGGGCCTGGTGGACTGGAAGGAACAGAACCTGCTGCAGGCCCAGGGCCCGGTGGCCGAGTTCGGGTTCCGGGAGCCTGCCTTGCGGCAACTGCAGCGCGGGCAGGCCTGGCTTGCGGCCGACCCGGCCTCGCGCCTGCTGCTGGCCCAGCGCTCCGACGCCCTGGCCTGCGCAAGTTTCGATCCCGCGGCCGGCGCCCGCCCGGTCGGCATGGCCAACCGACGCGAGTGGTGGCTGCTGGGACCCGGCGCCCTGGCGGGCTGTTCGCCCGGGGCCACGCGAGTAGACTAGCGCCGCATGAAGATCCTCATCCTGGGTGCAGGGCAGGTCGGCACGTCGGTGGCATCGGCGCTGGCGTCCGAAAACAACGACATCACCGTCGTCGACACCGACCACCAGCGCCTGCGCGACCTGGCGGAAAAACTCGACATCCGCACCGTCATCGGCCATGCCTCGCTGCCCGACGTGCTGGCCCAGGCCGGCGCGGAAGAAGCCGAGCTGCTGGTGGCCGTCACCTCCAGCGACGAAGTGAACCTGATCGCCTGCCAGGTCGCCCAGCACCAGTTCCGCACGCCCACCCGGGTGGCGCGCCTGCGCGAGGCCCAGTACCTGGACGTGGCCGCGCTGGCCGACCCGGAGCATTCCGCGGTCAGCGCCGCGATCAGCCCCGAGCAGCTGGTCTGCCGCCACGTCGAGCGCCTGATCGAATACCCCGGCGCCCTGCAGGTCCTGGACTTCGCCGAAGGCCGGGTGCAGCTGGTGGCGGTGCGGGCGGTGCCCGGCGGCGCCCTGGTCGGCCACGAGATCCGCGAACTGCGCGAACACCTGCCCAACGGCGTCGATGCCCGCGTGGCCGCGATCTTCCGCAAGGGCCGGCCGGTGCAGCCCGAGGGAACCACCGTCATCGAAGTGGACGACGAGGTCTTCTTCCTGGCCGAACGCAAGCACATCCTCACCGTGATGGCCGAACTGCGCCGCGTCGACATGCGCCCGGCCCGGCGCCTGCTGATCGCCGGCGGCGGCAACATCGGCCGCAACCTCGCACGCAGCCTGGAAGGCCGCTATTCGGTGAAGGTGCTCGAACGTTCCCGCGAGCGCGCCCGCAGCATCGCCGAGGACCTGCTCAACTCCATCGTGCTGGTCGGCGACTGCGCCGACGAAGACCTGCTGCGCGAGGAAAACATCGACCAGACCGACGTCTACTGCGCGATGACCAACGACGACGAGGCCAACATCCTCTCGGCGATGCTGGCCAAGCGCATGGGCTGCCCGCGCGTGATCTCGCTGATCAACCGGCCCAGTTACGCCGAGCTGGTGGAAGGCGGCAGCATCGACATCGCCGTCAGCCCGCAGCTGGTGACCCTGGGCGCGCTGCTGGCGCACATCCGCGAAGGCGCGCCGGCGCGGGTGTATTCGCTGCGCCGCGGTGCCGCCGAGGCGATCGAGGCCGTGGTGCGCGGCGACGCCCGCACCTCGCGGGTCATCGGCCGGGCGCTGGATGAACTCGAACTGCCGCCGGGTACCACCATCGGCGGCATCGTGCGCGGCGAGAAGCTGCTTATCGCCCACCACGACGTGGTGATCGAACAGGGCGACCACGTCATCCTGTTCGTGATGGACAAGCGCGAAATGGCGCGGGTGAGCGCCCTGTTCCAGACCGGGGCAACCTGGCTGTGAGCCAACGTTTCCGCGCCATCCAGCGCATCATGGGCGTGATCATCGTCCTTTCCTCGCTCACCAAGCTGCCGCCGGGTTTCCTGGCGCTGGTCTGGAACGAGCAGGGCACGGCGCCGGTGTTTTTCGGCAGCTTCCTGACCAGCGCGCTCATCGGCGTGTTCCTGTGGTTCCCGGTTCGCCACGTGAACTACGAGCTGCGGCTGCGCGATGGCTTCCTCATCGTCACGCTGACCTGGGTCTTCGCCAGCTTGGTGTCCGCGCTGCCCTTCGTGCACGGGCCGCCGCACCTGAGCTACACCGACGCCATTTTCGAAGCCACCTCGGGCCTGACGACCACGGGCGCCACGGTCATCGTGGGCCTGGACGACCTGCCCGCCAGCGTGCAGTTCTACCGGCAGCTGCTGCAGTTCCTGGGCGGCATGGGCATCGT
>CAZXTV010000135.1:0-5548 GCA_964643705.1 uncultured Arenimonas sp.
GGCGTGCGCCAGAAGGAGCGACTGAAGGCCCTGCGCGCGGAGGTCGACGTGCTGACCCTCACCGCCACGCCCATCCCGCGCACCCTGAACATGGCCATGAGCGGCCTGCGCGAACTGAGCATCATCGCCACGCCGCCGGCGCACCGCCTGGCGGTGCAGACGGTGATCACGCCCTGGGACGCCAACCTGCTGCGCGAAGCCTTCCAGCGCGAACTGGCGCGCGGCGGCCAGATCTACTTCCTGCACAACGAAGTCGACAGCATCGAGAAGATGGCGCGCGACCTGGCCGAGCTTGTGCCGGCGGCGCGCGTGCGGGTGGCCCACGGCCAGATGCCCGAGCGCGAGCTTGAGCAGGTGATGCTCGACTTCCACCGCCAGCGCTTCAACGTGCTGGTGTGCACGACCATCATCGAATCGGGCATCGACATCCCCAGCGCCAACACCATCATCATCAACCGCGCCGACCGCTTCGGGCTGGCCCAGCTGCACCAGCTGCGCGGCCGCGTCGGCCGCAGCCACCACCGCGCCTACGCCTACCTGGTGGTGCCGGACAAGAAGTCGCTGACGTCCGACGCTGGCAAGCGCCTGGAAGCCCTGGCATCGCTCGAAGAACTGGGCGCGGGCTTCACCCTGGCCACGCACGACCTGGAAATCCGCGGCGCCGGCGAGCTGCTGGGCGAAGACCAGAGCGGCCAGATGGCCGAGATCGGCTTCTCGCTGTACACCGAGTTGCTCGAGCGGGCGGTGAAGTCGATCAAGTCCGGCAAGCTGCCCGAACTCGACCCGGCCCAGCGCCACGGCGCCGACGTCGAACTGCACGTGCCCGCGCTGATCCCGGAAGACTACCTGCCCGACGTGCATGCCCGCCTGACGCTGTACAAGCGCATCGCTTCTGCGCGCAACACCGACGCATTGAAGGAACTGCAGGTGGAAATGGTCGACCGCTTCGGCCTGCTGCCCGACCCGGCCAAGCAGCTGTTCGCCATCGCCGAACTCAAGCTCGACGCGACGCCGCTGGGCATCCGCAAGCTTGAGCTGGGGCCCACCGGCGGCCGCTGCCACTTCCTGCCCCAGCCCAACATCGACCCGATGTCGGTGATCCGCCTGATCCAGTCCCAGCCCAAGGTTTATGCGATGGACGGCCCGGACAAGCTGCGCATCCGGATGGAACTGCCCGACGCCGGCTCGCGCCTGCGCACCGCGCGTGGCCTGCTGGCCCTGCTGGTGCACGGCTGAACCAACGGCACTGCCGCCCCGCGCCGGGGCGGCTAGACTTGGCCGGACGTCCACCAGGAACCGGCCATGTCGCTGCTGACGCTGCTGCTCATGTTTTCGCTCGCCTCGCCCGCCGCCCTTCCCGCGCTTCCCGCACATGACGGCATCGCCGTGGTGGTGGTGCGGCACGCCGAGAAGGACGATGACGACAAGCTCGACCCCTCACTGGCCGGTGCCGGCGACGCCCGCGCGTTGACGCTGGCCGCCACGCTTGCGGGCGCCGGCCTGGACCGGGCCATAAGCACCCAGTACCGGCGAACCCGCCAGACCGCCGCACCCGCGGCGGCGGCCGCGGGCATCGAAGTCGAGGTGCGCGAGATCAATGCCGGCAACGCCGCGAGCTACGCCGCCGGACTCGCCGCCGACCTGCGCGCGATGCCGGCCGGCAGCACCGTGCTGGTGGTCGGCCACAGCAACACCGTGCCCGGCATCGTGCAGGCACTCTCGGGCCAGGCCGCCGAAGCCATGCCGGAAACCGAATACGACCGTTACACCCTGGTGCTGCTCGACGCCGACGGCGGCGCCCGGGTTCTCACCACGCGCTACTGAGGAGGCCGCCATGCCCCTGGTCGTTCCCCCGCGAGTGCACGATCTTGGCGGCGGATTCACGGTCAAGCGCCTGATCCCGCACGCCAGCTGCCGCAGCGTCGGCCCCTTCGTGTTCTTCGACCACATCGGCCCGGCCGAACTGGGCCCGGACACGCCGCTGGACGTGCGCCCGCATCCGCACATCGGCCTGGCCACGGTCACCTACCTGTGGGAAGGCGCGATCAAACATCGCGACAGCCTGGGCTCGGCCCAGGAAATCCGGCCCGGCGACGTCAACTGGATGACCGCCGGCGGCGGCATCGTGCACTCCGAGCGCACGCCCGACCGGCTGCGCGGGCAGAAACATCGCATGCACGGACTGCAGACCTGGGTGGCGCTGCCACAAGCGCACGAAGAAACCGCGCCCGCGTTCGCCCATCACCCCGCCGCCACCCTGCCGGTGGTGGAACTGCCCGGGGTCCGGATGCGCGTCGTCGCCGGCGATGCGTTTGGCGAAACTTCGCCGGTGCAGGTGCTGGCACGCACGCTGTACGTGGCCATCGACCTGTCCGCCGATGCCGCGCTGGTGCTTCCAGCCGATCACGCCGAAAGGGCGATCTACGCCGTGGAAGGCGAGCTCACGCTCGACGGGCAACCCGTTCCACTCGAACACCTGGTGGTGCTCGACCCCGGCAGCGAGCCCCTGCTCCGGGCCGGCTGCGACGCCCGGGTGATGCTGCTGGGCGGCGACCCGCTGGACGGTCGCCGCCACGTCTGGTGGAACTTCGTGGCCAGTTCGCGCGAACGCATCGAACAGGCCAAGCAGGCCTGGCGCGAAGACCGCCTGGGCCAGGTGCCCGGGGAAACCGAACGCATCGAACTGCCCGAACGCTGAAACTCAGAAGCGGCCGGCCTGGTAGTCCTCGAAGGCCTGGCGCAGTTCGGCCTGGGTGTTCATCACGAAGGGGCCATAACGGGCCACCGGTTCGCGCAGCGGCTGGCCCGCGACCAGGATCAGCCGCGTGCCGGCCTCGCGGCCTTCCAGCGCCACCGCCTCGCCCTCGCCCAGCACGGCCAGCTCGCGCGCCTGAACCGTGGCCGCGCCCTCACCTTCGCCGACGCGGGCGCTGCCTTCGTAGACGTACACGAAGGCGGCATGGCCCGCCGGGAGCGGGTGCCGGTAGTGGTCGCCGGCGCCCAGGCGCAGGTCCAGGTAGGTGGGGCTGGTCGCGGGCTGCTCGATGGGGCCACGCACGCCGGCCACTTCGCCGGCAATCACCTTGGCGCGCACGCCCGGTGCGGCCTCGACGTCCGGGAATCGTTCCGGGCCGTACTCCTGGTACTTCGGCGCGGTCATCTTCTCGCGCGCCGGCAGGTTCACCCACAGCTGGAATCCGCGCATGCGGCCTTCCTGCTGCTCGGGCATTTCCGAATGCACGATGCCGCGCCCGGCGGTCATCCACTGCACGCTGCCGGGCACCAGCACGCCCTCATTGCCGTGGTTGTCGCGGTGGCGCATGCGGCCGTCGAGCATGTAGGTCACGGTTTCGAAACCGCGGTGCGGGTGTTCGGGAAAGCCCGCCAGGTAATCCTCGGGCCGGTCGGTGCCGAACTCGTCGAGCATCAGGAAGGGATCGAGCTCGGGCAGCTGCGGGCTGCCGATCACGCGCGTCAGCTTGACGCCGGCGCCGTCGGAAGCTGGCTGGCCGCGCAGGGTGCGCAGGACGGGACGGATGGACGGGTCCATGGTGGCTCCAGGGAAGGGGCCTCGCGGCGAGGCAATGGGGCAACTATGGGGGCAGCCGGTGCGCGGCACGAGGCCCCGGGGCCGCAACGCTGGGTTTCCGACGCGCAGCGCCGTCCGGATTAACCCCCGTCACGCGTTCTAACAGGCAGTCCGCCAGCCATAATGCCGCCCCCCCACGATGGCCTTGCACGATATGCCCACGGCCCGACGCCGACCCCCGCCTGCCGCCGCGCCGTCCACCCCGGACCGGCTTCCGACCCTCGTGGCGCCGCGCCTGCAGCTTCGCTGGATCGAGGCGCGCGACCTGGACGGGCTCTATTGCGTGTTCTCGGACCCCGACGTGATGCGTTACTGGAGCCACGTCGCCTGGCCGCACCGGGACGAAGCCGCGATCTACCTTGAGTCCATCCACCGCGGCTTCGAACGGGGCGACCTGTTCCAGTGGGGCATCGCCCTGCGTGGCGACGACCGGCTGATCGGCACGACGACGCTTTACGCCATCGACCACGCACAGGGCCGGGCCGAGATCGGGTTTGCCCTGGCGCGCGAGCACTGGGGCCGGCGTTATGCCCGCGAAGCGCTGACGGTGCTGTTCGACCATGCCTTCGGCAGTCTCGGCCTGCGCCGCATCGAAGCGGACGTCGATCCGCGCAACCAGGGCTCGCTCAACACCCTCGAAGCCCTGGGCTTTCGCCGCGAGGGCTACCTTCGCCAGCGCTGGCGCGTTGCCGGCGAAGTCCAGGACAGCGTGCTGATGGGCCTGCTGGCCAGCGACTGGGCCGGCCCGGACTGAAGCCACGTCGGCAGCCGCGCCCGCGTTGACAGGCCGCGGGGCGCGGTCGACCATGTCGGCCTTGGACCCTTCCGGAGCCGAACATGCCGAGTCCTTCCCTGCGCCTGGGCCTGTTGGCCTCCGCCCTGCTGCTGGCCGCCTGCAGTCCCTCCCAGGAAACCACGGACACCCCCGCGGGCGCCGCGGCGCCAGGCGGCGGTGAGCGCCTGCTGTACGTCTACAACTGGTCGGACTACATCGCCGAAGACACCCTGGCCAATTTCGAGTCCGAGACCGGCATCCGCGTGGTCTACGACGTCTACGACAGCAATGAGATGCTCGAAACCAAGCTGATGGTGGGCTCGTCGGGCTATGACGTGGTCTTCCCCTCGGCCCGGCCCTTTGCCCAGCGGCATATCCAGGCCGGCATCTACGCGCCGCTCGACAAGGCGCTGCTCACCAACCTCGGCAACCTCGACGCCGCCCTGCTGGCCGGCCTGGACGACGTGGATCCGGGCAATGTCCACGCCCTGCCCTACATGTGGGGCAGCACGGGCCTGGGCATCAACGTCGGGAAGGTGAAGCAAATCCTGGGCGAAGACGCGCCGCTGGATTCGTGGTCGCTGCTGTTCGACCCGGCCAATGCCGAAAAGCTGGCCGCCTGCGGCATCAGCGTGCTCGACGACGAACAGGAAACCTTCGCGGCCGCGCTTATCTGGAAGGGACGCGATGCCAACGCCCTTGAAGGCGACGAAACCCAGGTCGTCAGCGACGTCTACGCCGGCATCCGGCCTCACGTGCGCTACTTCAATTCGTCGCGCTACATCGACGACCTGGCCAACGGCGACCTGTGCCTGGCCATGGGCTATTCGGGCGACATCTTCCAGGCCCGCGACAGCGCGGTGGACGCCGAGAACGGCATCGAGATCGCCTACCTCATCCCGAAGGAAGGCGCCGTGCGCTGGGTGGACATGATGGCCATCCCGAAGGACGCGCCGCACCCGGAAAACGCCCACGCCTTCATCAACTACCTGCTCAGGCCCGAAGTCGCCGCAGGCATCGTGAATTCCGTGTCCTATGCCAGCCCGAACACCGCGGCCACCCCGATTACTTTCCCGCCCCGCCCCGTTGTGCTCCCACGCTTCATTGCGGGAAAAGCCTTTCCGCCACGAACAAGCCCCCGATCAACAGCGCCGCCGCCATCACCACGCCCACCCCGCGCGACA
>CAZXTV010000136.1:0-5513 GCA_964643705.1 uncultured Arenimonas sp.
GGGTCGTCGAGCAGGGACAGCGGCGGCAGCCCTTCGCCGCCGCCGACGTTGAACAGCGGGATCTGCTGCTCGCGCTGGGCGCGTTCGGACTTTTCGATGACCTGTTTGGCCGGCGGTTCGATGCGCACCGGTTCACGCTTGGCGCGCTTGATCGAATCAACCTTGCGTACTTCCTCGCGTTCTTCGCGCAGGACCCGGGCCCGCTGCCATTCGGCAGCCTGGCGGGTGCGCTTGCCCAGGCGTGCGTAAAGGGCCAGGACCTTGCCGCCGATCCAGTCCATCAACGCGAACCAGCTCAGGCCGGTCGCCAGGGTGACCGACATCAGCACGACCGACACCAGGAACAGGTTGCCGCCCATGCCGCCGAACACCTTGCGCATCGAGGTGCCGACCAGCTGGCCCAGGATGCCGCCGGATTCTTCCGGCAGGTTCGGTGCGGGGCCGCCGAGGATGTGCGCCAGGCCACAGGCCGAGACCAGGAAGCCGACGATGCCGACCAGGCGCAGCGCCGGCCCGAAGTCCACGCGGCCATCGCCGTCCGAATCGAGCCCGAACAGCGCGATCCACGCCACGCCGCCCAGCACCAGCGGCACGGTGTAGGCGATGTAGCCAAAGAACCAGAAGGCCAGGTCGGCCAGGTGGGCGCCCACCAGGCCGCCGACGTTGTGCAGCGGTCCGGCCACCGAGCCCGAGTGGGAAAGGCCCGGGTCGTCGGTGTGGTAACTGAGCAAACTCGCCAACAGGTAAAGCAGCAGCGGCGAGAGAGCGACCAGCGCGAGTTCGCGCCAGAGTTTCTGGCGGCGGTCCATGCCAACGTTGGTGCTTCGATCTGACGTGCGCGCCACCGAGAGAAATTGCCTCAGAATGTCGATATAGCTGGCTGTTTATACAGCAGTTTGAGCTTTCGCGCCCACTGCCCCCCGGGCGGGCCCCGGAACACTGAGGCCCGGGTGTTCGCCTTGATTTGCCTGGCCGTGGCCTACAAGCTACGTGGCCTTCGCGACAAACCCCTCGAACCTGAAGAATCATACATGACCGCCCCCAAACACTGCCGCCTGCTCATCCTCGGTTCCGGCCCGGCCGGCTATTCCGCCGCCGTCTACGGCGCCCGCGCCAACCTCAAGCCGGTGCTGGTGACGGGCCTGCAGCAGGGTGGCCAGCTGATGACCACCACCGAAGTGGACAACTGGCCGGGCGACGCCCACGGGCTGATGGGGCCGGACCTGAT
Source organism: uncultured Arenimonas sp. (assembly GCA_964643705.1). GTDB lineage: Bacteria > Pseudomonadota > Gammaproteobacteria > Xanthomonadales > Xanthomonadaceae > Arenimonas. Next base: position 1,229 of record CAZXTV010000136.1, read on the forward strand.
GACGCGCATGCAGGCCCACGCGGAACGGTTCGAGACCGAGATCATCTTCGACCAGATCCACACCGCCGACCTCTCGCGCCGCCCTTTCCGCCTGGTCGGCGACAGCGGTGAATACACCTGCGACGCGCTGATCATCGCCACGGGCGCCAGCGCCAAGTACCTGGGCCTGCCCAGCGAACAGGCTTTCATGGGCAAGGGCGTGTCGGCCTGCGCCACCTGCGACGGCTTCTTCTTCCGCGACCAGGACGTGGCGGTGATCGGCGGCGGCAACACGGCCGTCGAAGAGGCGCTTTACCTGTCCAACATCGCCCGCAAGGTCTACCTGGTGCACCGCCGCGACAAGCTGCGCTCGGAAAAGATCATGCAGGACAAGCTGTTCGCCAAGGCACAGGCGGGCAAGGTCGAGATCATCTGGGACCACACCGTGGACGAGGTCCTGGGCGATTCCTCGGGCGTCACCGGCATGCGCATCCGTTCGACCAAGGACGAAGCAACCCGCGAGATCGCGGTGCAGGGCTTTTTCGTCGCCATCGGCCATACCCCCAACACCTCGCTGTTTGAAAGCCAGCTGGACATGCGCAACGGCTACCTGACCATCAGGTCGGGCCTGGAGGGCAACGCCACCGCCACCTCGGTGCCGGGCGTGTTCGCCGCCGGCGACGTCGCCGACCAGGTCTACCGCCAGGCCATCACCTCGGCCGGCTTCGGCTGCATGGCGGCGCTGGACGCCGAGAAGTTCCTCGACAAGGAATGACCCGCATCGCCCGTGGGAGGGACTTCAGTCCCGATCGCTCTGAAGCAAAAGCATCGGGACTGAAGTCCCTCCCACGGGTCTCCAACCCATGCAGCTGAGGCTCCACGACCAGCTCGAAGATATTCCCGCGCAAGCCTGGGATGCCCTGCACGACGGGGCCAATCCCTTCGTCGCGCACGCCTTCCTGGCGGGGCTCGAGCAGCACGCCTGCCTGCGTCCGGCCTGGGGCTGGACGCCGCGCCACGCCAGCCTCTGGCGCGACGGCGAGCTGGTTGCCGCCGCACCGGCCTACCTGAAGTCGAACTCCCACGGCGAGTTCGTCTTCGACCAGGCATGGGCCCAGGCCCACCATCGGCTGGGCCTGGAGTACTACCCGAAATGGCTGGTGGCGGTGCCCTACTCGCCCGTCACCGGCCCCCGGCTGCTGGCCCGCAGTGCCAGCGACCGCGCCGACCTGGCCAAGGCGATGCGCGAGCGGGCCAACGCCGATGGCCTGTCGTCGCTGCACGTGAACTTCCACCAGGAACACGAGTCCCCGGCCTTCGGCGACCAGTGGCTGCGGCGCGAGGACATCCAGTACCACTGGCGCAACCGCGGCTGGTCCGGCTTCGACGCCTTCCTGGCCGACCTGCAGCCGCGAAAGCGCAAGAACATCCGCCAGGAACGCGCCCGCGTGGCCCGCGACGGCTACCAGTTCCGCATCGTTCACGGCGACGAGGCCAGCGAGACCGAACTCGAGGCGATGTACTACTTCTACTGCCGCACCTTCGCCGACTATGGCAACCACCCGGCACTGTCGCTGGCCTTCTTCCAGCACCTGGCCCGCGCCATGCCGCGGCAGCTGGTGCTGGTGATGGCCCGGCGCCAGGGGGAAATCGTGGCCGGAGCCCTTTGCCTGCGGGGCGGGGATGCGCTTTACGGCCGCTACTGGGGCGCGCTGGAAGCCACGCCCGGACTGCACTTCGAGGCCTGTTACTACCAGGGCATCGACTACTGCCTGCGCGAAGGGCTGCAGGTCTTCGAACCCGGCGCCCAGGGCGAACACAAGATCGCCCGCGGTTTCCTGCCGGTACTCACCCGCAGCCACCACCACGTCGGCGAAACCGCCTTCGCCGCGGCGCTGGCGCAGTGGTGCGGCGAGGAGCGCCGGGCGGTGGCCGCCCACCAGGCCCTGGTGCTCCGGCATCATCCCTACCGTGAGCTTCCTGCCGATCCCCCGCCTGCACCCTGATCACCCCGCGGCCTTCCCGCCGGCGGCGCAGGCGCTTGAAGAACCCAACGGGCTGCTGGCCTGGGGCGGCGACCTGTCGCCCGAACGCCTCCGGGCGGCCTACCGGCAGGGCATCTTCCCCTGGTACAGCGAAGGACAACCGCCGCTGTGGTGGTGCCCGGACCCACGCGCGGTCTTCGACAGCGGCGGCATGCACCTGCCCGGCCGCTTCCGCAGGCTCCTGCGCAAGAGCCCGTGGACGGTCCGCGCCGACACCTGTTTCGACGCGGTGGTGGCGGCCTGCGCGCGGGCGCCGCGCCCCGGCCAGGACGGCACCTGGATCCTGCCGGCGATGCGCCAGGCCTACGGCCGGCTGCACCAGCTAGGCCACGCGCACAGCATCGAAGTCTTCGACGGGGATGAGCTGGTGGGCGGTCTGTACGGCGTTGCCTCGGGTGAGATGTTCAGCGCCGAAAGCATGTTCAGCGCGCGATCCGGGGGCTCGAAGGTGGCGCTGGCGGCGCTGGGCCACTGGCTGGCCGGCTGGGGATGGCCGCTGGTCGATGCCCAGATCAGCAACCCGCACCTGATGTCACTCGGGGCTTACGACATGCCGCGGGCGAGCTACCTGGCGCGGCTGGCGGACCTGGCCAGGCGTCCGGGCCGGCCGGGCAATTGGTCCGGACTGCCGCCGCTGGCGGCAGCGTCACTGGCTGGCGTCAGCGGCGGTTAACCAAATTTTTGCAACTGGAGCAAGGAGATGGCAGAATCACCGGCTTCCAAGCGCGGTTCCCCCGCCCAGCGAAACAGAGAATGTCCAAAGACGATTGCATTGAATTCGAAGGTACGGTTCTCGAGACCCTCCCGAACACCATGTTCCGGGTCAAGCTCGAGAACGGCCATGTCATTACGGCCCATATTTCCGGCCGCATGCGCAAGAACTACATCCGCATCCTTACCGGCGACAAGGTCAAGGTCGAGATGACGCCCTACGACCTCACGAAGGGTCGCATCACTTACCGCATGAAATAATCAGACGGTAGCGGGGAGCAGTTTCTCGGGCTCGGCCTGGGAATCGACCACAAGCTCCCCGTCGCGTACCTCCACGGATACGCGCCCGCCGTTGGCGAGTTTGCCGAACAGCAGTTCGTCCGCCAGCGGCCTCTTGATCTTGTCCTGAAGCAGGCGCGCCATCGGGCGCGCGCCCATCTGCGGGTCGAAACCGTGCTGTGCCAGCCACTGCCGCGCTTCCGGCGTCGCCGAAAGGCTGACCTGCTTTTCGTGCAGCTGCGCCTCGAGTTCGATCAGGAACTTGTCCACCACCCGCAGGATGTGGTCCTGCCCCAGCGAGCCGAACTGGATGATGCTGTCCAGGCGGTTGCGGAATTCGGGCGTGAACGCCTTGCGGATCACTTCCATCGCATCGGTGGTGTGGTTCTGTTCGACGAAACCCATGGTCCGGCGCGACGCCTGGGCGGCACCGGCGTTGGTGGTCATCACCAGCACCACGTTGCGGAAATTCGCCTCGCGGCCATTGGTGTCGGTGAGCACGCCGCGGTCCATGACCTGCAGCAGGATGTTGAACACGTCCGGGTGCGCCTTCTCGATTTCGTCGAGCAGCAGCACGCAGTGCGGGGTCTTGACGATCTTTTCGGTCAACAGGCCGCCCTGGTCGAAACCGACGTAGCCCGGGGGCGCGCCGATAAGGCGGCTGACCGAATGGCCTTCCATGTATTCGGACATGTCGAAGCGCACCAGTTCGATGCCCAGCTGCATCGCCAGCTGCTTGGTCACCTCGGTCTTGCCGACGCCGGTGGGGCCGGCGAACAGGAAGTTGCCGATCGGCTTGTCGGGGTTGGCCAGGCCGGAGCGCGCCAGCTTGATCGCCGAGACCAGGGTCTCGATCGACGGGTCCTGGCCGAAGATGACCATTTTCAGGTTGCGCTCGAGGTTCTGCAGCACGTCCTTGTCGGAGGCGCTGACCTGCTTGGCCGGGATGCGCGCCATCTTCGAGACGATCAGCTCGATCTCCTCGACGTCCACGACCTGCTTGCGCTTGTCGGCGTCCATCAGGCGCTGGCGGGCGCCGGCTTCATCGATCACGTCGATGGCCTTGTCGGGCAGCAGGCGGTCGTTGATGTGCTTGACCGAGAGATCGACCGCGGCCTGGATAGCGTCGGACGCGTACTCCACGTCGTGGTGCGCCTCGAAGCGGGTCTTGAGCCCGTTGAGGATGGCCACGGCCTCGGCGATGGTCGGCTCGACCACGTCGATCTTCTGGAAGCGGCGGACCAGCGCGCGGTCCTTCTCGAACACGCCGC
>CAZXTV010000137.1:0-5450 GCA_964643705.1 uncultured Arenimonas sp.
CGGAGACATGGATGTCGACGATGAGCCTACATGGACGTACTTGCGGCGTGTCGGGCAGGGCGAATGCACGCTGCCTCCACCCGCGAAGCGAATACGGACCGACGCCTTGCTTGGCCAAAGGCCAAGTGCAGAAGTATCGCGCCTGAAGGCGCTCCTACAGGGTCCGGCTAGTTGCGCAGGACGGCCATGGCGAGGGTTTCGAGGCGGTCGGCGTCGAGGATCTCGAGTTCGCGGCGGTCGACCTTGACCATGCCCTCTTCCTGCAGGCGCCGCAGCACCCGGCTGACCGTTTCCGGCGCCAGCCGCAGATAGTTGGCGATGTCCGTGCGGGTCATCGTCAGGTGCAGCCGCGTCGCCGAAAAACCGCGCTGGGCGAAGCGTCGCGACAGCGCCACCAGGAAGGCTGCCATGCGCTGGTCGGCGGTGTAGGCGCCGGCCAGCAGGGCGGCCTTGCCGATGTCCTGGCTGTGCAGGCGGAAGAGCTGGGCCTGCAGCCCGGGCATGCGCGTCGCCAGCAGCGCCATCTTCGGGAACGAGAACCGGCACAGCATCACCGTGTCCAGCGCAACCGCGTTGCAGGGGTAACGCGCCTCGCTGATGGCGTTGAGGCCGATGATCTCGCCCGGAAGGTGGAAACCCAGCACCTGCTCGTGGCCGGCGGCGTCGAGCACGTAGGTCTTCACCGTGCCGGCGCGCACCGCCGCGATGGCGTTGAATTCGTCGCCTTCCCGGAAGATGTGCTCGCCTTCGTGGAAGGGGCCGATGTGCTCGACCAGCACATGCAGGTCCATCAGGTCCGACTTGTTGTAACCCTGGGACAGGCAGGCGTCGGAAAAGGCGCAGGTGCTGCAGAAACGCAGCGCGTCGCCGTCGTCGGCGATGGGATTGTGCCGGGGCCGGCGGGCCGTCGGGCTCACGCGGCGGTCCCCGGTGGGGTCAGATGGCCTTGGAGAACCGGGTCGGCTCGGCCTGGTCCTGGGGCTGGTGCAGGTAGCGGTCGAAACATGCGGCAATGATACGCAGCAGCAGGCGTCCGCGCGAGGTTGCCGTGATCCGGGTGGGGGAGGTTTCGACCAGGCCATCGGCCTTGAGCGCCACCAACCGGTCCAGGTCAGCGGCGAAATAGCGGGCGAAGTCGATATCGTGGCGCTCCTCGAGCGCCGGGATGTCCACTTCCCCCTGGCACATCAGCTGCTGGATCAGGTCGGCGCGCAGCACGTCGTCCGGGTCGAGCCCCATGCCACGCCAGGTCGGCAGGTGGCCATTGTCGATCGCGATCTCCCAGCTGGGCAGGTCGCGGGGGTTCTGGCTGTAGGTGTCGCCGACGTGGCTGATGGCGCTTACGCCCATGCCGATCAGGTCGCAGTCGGCATGGGTGGTGTAACCCATGAAATTGCGGTGCAGGCCGCCGCGTTCCTGGGCGACCGACAGGTCGTCCTCGGGCAGGGCGAAGTGGTCCATGCCGATGTAACGATAGCCGGCGGCCGAGAGCTTTTCGATGGCCAGCTGCAGCAGGCCCAGCTTGTCTTCCGGGCTGGGCAGCTGGGAGTCCTCGATCTGCTTTTGCGCCCGGAACAGCTGCGGCATGTGCGCGTAGCTGTAGACCGCAAGGCGGTCGGGCCGGGTGGCGATGACGGTGTCCAGGGTCTTGCCGAAGCCGGCGCGCGTCTGCAGCGGCAGCCCGTAGATCAGGTCCACGTTCACCGACCGGAAGCCGTGCTGGCGGCAGGCGTCGATGACGGCCTGGGTTTCTTCCACCGACTGGATGCGGTTCACCGCGGCCTGCACGGCCGGGTCGAAATCCTGCACGCCCAGGCTGGCGCGGTTGAAGCCCATGAAGGCCAGGGCCTCGATGTCGCCCTTGTCGACGAAACGCGGGTCGAGTTCGATCGAGAAGTCGCGGGCGGGCGACTGGCTGAAACGGAAATGGGTGTTGAGGCTCTCGAGCAGCTCGCCGATCTGGCTGGCGGTGAAGAAGTTCGGGGTGCCGCCGCCCAGGTGCACCTGCAGCACTTCGCGGTCGCGGTCGAACAGCGGGCCAAGCATCGCCACTTCGCGCACCAGGCGCGAGAGGTAGGTGCCGGCGCGCGCCTTGTCGCGGGTGATGATGCGATTGCAGCCGCAGTAGAAACACGGGCTGAAGCAGAAGGGCACGTGCGCGTACAGCGACAGGCGACGCGGGATGGGGTCGTCGTTGCTCAGGCGCGCGGCGCGGGCGAAGTCGGTCTCCCCGAAACCCGGCTTGAACTGCGGGGCGGTCGGGTAGGACGTATAGCGCGGACCGGGCCGGTCGTAGCGGCGCAGCAGGTCGGCGTCGAAGGGAGGAATGGCGGCCATGGCAGGCATCGTGCCGGCCACGGCCGGGCGGTGCCTTGACCTCCGTCAAGGCCAGAGCTCCCTGTAGGAGCGCCTTCAGGCGCGTCGGCTCAGATCCACTTGGCGCGGCGCAGCATGATGAACAGGCCGACCACCACCGTCAGCGTCACGCCCACCACCAGGGGATAACCCAGGCGGGTGGCGAACTCGGGCATGTGCGGGAAGTTCATGCCGTACCAACTGGCCACCAGGGTCGGCCCCGCCAGCAGGGCCGCCCAGCCGGCCAGGCGCTTGACCACCTCGCCCTGCGACACCGTGACCAGGGCCAGGTTCACCGACATCGCGGCGGTGAGCATTTCACGCAGGGTGTCGGTGGCGTCGTTGACGCGCAGGGTGTGGTCGTAGACGTCGCGGAAGTACAGGCGCATTTCTTCGCCGACCAGCTGCGTGTGCACGCGGGTCAGCTGGCCGGTGATGTCCTGCATCGGCGCCACGGCCAGGCGCAGGGTGGTGACCCGGCGCTTGAGGTCGTAGAGCTTGCGCACGGTTTCGCGACTGAAGGTTTCGGCGAAGATGTCCTTTTCCAGCGCGTTGAGCTGTTCGCTGAACTCGTCGACGATCGGCAGGTAGTTGTCGACGATGAAATCGAGCACGGCGTAAAGCCCGTAGGACGGGCCCAGGGCCAGCAACTCGGGTTCGCGTTCGACCCGGTTGCGTACCCCGTTGTAGGACAGCGAGGACCCGTGCCGCACCGTCACCAGGAAACGTGGCCCGATGAACATGTGGGTTTCGCCGAAGCTGACCTTGCCGCCCTGCGCCTGCGCGGTGTGCACGGCGATGAACAAGGTGCTGCCGTAGGCTTCGATCTTGGGTCGCTGGTGGGCGTGCTGGGCGTCTTCGATGGCCAGGTCGTGCAGGTCGAACTCTTCCTGCAGCTTGTCCAGCAGCTCCTGCGAAGGCTCATACACGCCGACCCAGACGAAGCTGCCGTCGTCCACGGCCAGCGTGTCGCTGATGGCGTCGAGCGTGAGGTCGGTGCGGGCGCCGTCCCGGGCGTAACGCACGCAGTTGACGACGGCGGCCGATGCGGGGGCGTCCATCAATCGTCTCCGCCCGCGGGCTTGGGGTCCATGGTGCGCAGCAGCGCCCAGTGCAGCGGCAGCAGCAACAGCACCCACTCCACGTTTTCCTGGGGCAGGAAGGGCAGGAACTTCAGGAAGCCAGCCACGGCCGCGCTGGCGGCGACCACCCAGAGCAGGGCCCGGAACCGCTTCGAGGGCAGGCGACCACGCAGCCGCGCCCAGGCGCCCGGCAGCAGTCCCAGGCACAGCGGGCTGAGCAGCAGCAGGTTTTCATTGCCGTGGGCTGCGACGTGCGAGGTCCCAAACCATAGGAAGGCCATCACCAGGCCGGCCGCGCCGGCCAGCAGCCAGAAGGCCAGGGCGCCGGCGGCGAGGGCCCGCGGCGCGCGCTTGCCCGCGACCAGCACCAGCACCGCCAGTGCCAGGCCGGCCAGGAACGCCTGGGTGCGCAGCCGCGGCGCTTCCCCCGGGGGCGGCACCAGTCGGTGCGGCAGCAGGGTTTCTTCGGCCAGCACCAGCGGGCGGCCGTCGGCGCGTTTGACTTCACGCAGGCCGTCGCGCAGGCGCATCGGGATGAAGGACTCGTCCCAGCGCGACAGGGGCCGGTCGCCATAGCCGGACAGGCCAGCGTGGAAACCCACTGCCATCCACGTCGCGGGCGCGGCCAGCCGCACCGACTCGCTGCGGAAGGTATTGCCCTGCGAGCGGCCGCTGAGCTGGGCGCGAAGCTGGCCGCCCAGGGTTTCATCGATCGCGTCGCGCACGCGCGTGGAACAGTTGGCGTCGTAATAATCGTAGGTGTAGCGGGCGTTTCCCGGCAGCGCGTTCACGGCCAGGCGCGAGGCCATGGCCCTGGCTTCTTCGGGCGTCAGGTCCAGCCACTGGATGACCGCGCCGCGGCCGGTGCGTTCGTAATAGGCCAGGTCGCTGGCGGCGGGCAGCACTTCGAGGCGGTACTCCATGTGGCCGCGCACGAAGTTCCAGTAAAAGCCCGGCTCCTCCAGGTCGAAGTAGCCGAAGTTGTACGACAGCGGGGCAGGCGCGGCCGGGTCGTCGACGACGATGGCGTTGTGGCCGAAGCGCTCCCAGAAGATCTCGCCCGGTTCCATCGTCAGCACGCCGATGCGCGGCGCCGCGAACGCCAGTCCCGGCAGCAGCCAGGCCAGCAGGCCCAGCAGCAGCCAGGCGGCGTGGCGCCGGCCCTCAGTCTTCGCCATGCACGCTGACCACGAAGGTGTGCACGCGGCGCTGGTCGGCGCGGCCGACGCGGAAATGGAAGCGGCCCAGGGCCAGTTCCTCGCCGGCTTCGGGCAGGTGGCCGATGGCCGCGGTGACCAGGCCGCCGATGGTGTCGTATTCGTCTTCCGGGAAATCGGCGCCGAAACGTTCGTTGAAATCCTCGATCGGCGTCAGCGCGTCGACCAGGTACTGCCCGTCGGCCTGGGCGGCGATGAGCTTGGATTCGTCGGCGTCGTCGTGTTCGTCGTCGATCTCGCCGACGATCTGCTCGAGCACGTCCTCGATGGTGACCAGGCCGGCGACGCCGCCGTGTTCGTCCACCACGATGGCCATGTGGTTGCGCGAGAGCCGGAATTCCTTGAGCAGCACGTTCAGGCGCTTGGATTCGGGGATAAGCACCGCCGGGCGCAGCAGTTCGCGCACCGACGCCGGCCCGCCGTCGCTGACCATGCCGCGCAGCAGGTCCTTGGCGAGCAGGATGCCGAGGATTTCGTCGCGGTCCTCGCCGTGAACGGGGAAGCGGGAGTGGCCGGATTCGACCACCAGGTTCATCAGGTCCAGGAACTTCGCGTCGATGGGCAGGGACACCATCTGCGAACGCGGCACCATGATGTCGCCGACCTGCTGCTCGGACACCGACAGGGCGCCCTCGAGCATCTTCAGGGTATCGGCCTCGAGCAGGCCGTTGGCCTGGGCTTCGCGCAGGATCTGCAGCAGGTCCTCGCGGGTTTCGGGTTCGCCGGAAAAGGCCTGGCTCAGGCGATCAAGCCACGAGCGGCGTTCCGGCGGGCTACTAGGGGAATCTTCGGACAT